>NZ_JOPH01000038.1:0-136118 GCF_002153615.1 Gluconobacter sp. DsW_058 | reverse complement strand
TATCTGTCCCATAAGGCTTCCTTCCACTCTCGTGAAAATAATACCCCATCAAAACACGGGACTAAACACCTAGCCTCAGGCCCGCTCAGGGTCTGAGGGAAATCCTTTACGACGCAGCACAGGCTGACCGGCCTCGGGCCGCACCGCCCAGAGCATCAAAAAGGCCCCATAAAGAATTGCAAATGCATCTACTGCTAAGGCTGAATCCTGCATGCGTGATAATGGTGTAACCACAAGTGCGGAAATCGGCATTATCCATGTCAGGATTGCGGAAAATATCAGTAAAATGCGAATAGCTTCCCGCTCCTTGAGCCAGAATGCCACCCCATTGCACAGCAGAAAAACCCCGAAATAAACAAGCTGCACAGTGACCGTTTGACTGCTCGCGGGCAGCAGAGGCGCCGCGCACAACACAGCTGATATCCCCGCTACACACCCAAGCGAACATCCGATCGTCAACGCACAGAGTATTCGTGTTGATTTTGTATCCTCTACACGTCCTGTTCCGCGCTCACGACGCCTGCGCGACACCACCCAGAGCTGGTTCCCCGCATAGAACATAAATGCGCCACCGAGCCCGAGAAGCACATATCCCCACCGCACACTCTCTCCGCCAAAACTGCCAAAATGCAGAACGAAAAATGATGTCAGCACGGACTGCGACCAGCTCTGATGACCGGGCATATACTCCGTCGACACGAGCCTGCCGCTATACGGATCGACGCCTGCAAATCCTCCACCCGCCCCACGCGCGCCATAGCGTGGGTCTCGTCCCGTTATTCTGAGAGCCAAATGGCCACCATGAGCGCTGCTATAAGCCAGAGTATCGGGAATGAACCCCGGCGCTTGTGTCGCAACAGTTTTAATAATCTGATCTGGGTCGAGAGGCTTCCGTAGCTCTGCGGCTGGACCATGAGGATGCGGCCCATGACTAGGGCCTGCTGCACCATGCTGAGCCTGAGGGTGGTGTATCAGGAGCGCCTGCTCCGCCATGTAGATCTCATCATGAAATGCAAACACCACTGAGGTGAGCGCCATGATGATATGAAAAGGCAGAGAAAACAGGCCCAGCATACTATGCATGTCGAGCCACATTCTTTTGACGTTTTGACCCAGTCGAATTGCAAACAGGTTTTTCACAAGCCCTGGAATTACGATGAGCGTCCCTGAAATCAGGGCCACCGCATAAAGCAACGCGACCACGCCCATAAGGAGCCGCCCGGCCTCATGAGGCATGGAAAGCCCGACCTGCTGATGCAGCATATTGATGAAATGTGCGGCCTGAGAAGGCTCCTGACGCACCGTCACCAAAGATCCATCCGATGCCAACGCCGAAAAATTGGCGAAAGACGGGCCGTGCATCCGCTCTGGCATTCCCCAAATTAAGGACGCGGGCTGAGAAGGTGTTGGATGCAAAACAATCGTATAATTACGTTGCGCTTCCGGATGCTCAGAAAATGTCTTTTCCAGCAATACTGGCATTTTCTCCAGTGTTACTGGCGGCGGCAAAGCCACTGGTGCCGAGGCCCAATCCTGCAAAGGCCGCTCGAACATCGTTACTGATCCGGCATAAAATGCTACAAACAGGAAGAGGCCACAGACAATGCCAACCCAGCTATGTATTTCCCGATACATGCGGACAATATCAGCGCGGATTTTCACGACATCATACTCCGCACACCCATATAAATAACCCAGAGAACAGCATTCGCTCCTCCAAGAATTGCCCACGCACGCCAGCCTGATCGAAACAGAAAGCAAGTTCCGAGAATTCCCGTCCAGACCGGAACTACGAGCCACATCAGGAACTGTGAACCAACAGCCCTAGGCTGCCCGTCAACATGCACGAGCAGACCCAGAATGCCCATCAGGGCAAAGGAAAGCGTAAGTCCAAGGACAAGACCGGCGCTCGCTTTGGGAAACCAGTTCCGACTGCTTAGCATCACGGGAGTGGATGTCATGACATCCTCCTTCGCCAAACCGCGGCAGCCAGAGGAACCAGAGACCAGACAATCATGATAAGCGTCAGAAACTCGGAAACTGCGGTACCACTACCTTCGCTTGCGAGCAGCATGAGCAAAGATACACAGAGCAGCGTGCTTCCGGAAATCATACAGAGCCGAAATGCTGGACGCTTCTTACGCAATTGTTGAGCGGGCGAAGCCATATAGAGCATAAGCGCACCACCTGCCCCCAGAATTCCCGCAATCCATATCGTTATCATAACGCTTTACTCGAATTACCAACGATATTCCAAACGAGCAGTCAGATTACGACCCTGCCCATAATAGCAGGCGGACACTGCTGTGCAGGTCGCAACAAAACGCTTATTGGCGATGTTTCGGGCATTGAACGAAAAAGATAATCCTTTGTAGCGCGGATGGGCCGTCGCGAAATCATACCGAAGGAACAGATCGAACAGTGTATAATCCGGAATATGCAGAGTGTTTGCCGTATCCCCGTAGCTTGTGCCTGTATAACGGACACCACCGCCAAGACCGACACCCGCAAAAGTTCCATGCTGGATGCGCTGGTCTACGAAGAGAGACGCCATCCACTTTGGTGCCTGCCCAAGATAATTGCCGACCTGAGATGCCGTATTAGAGCGAGTAATCTTTGCTTCACTGCGAGTGCCGGTAAAGATCACCGACATGTCCCACGGCAGGTTTGCCTTGCCTTCAAGTTCCAGCCCGCGAACCCGGCCCTGCCCTGTCTGAACAAGGCATGTTGATGTGCCACAGAGTGTGCCGTTCGGATCATAAGTCGTCATGTTATTCTGGGTAATCTGGTATCCACCAAAAGTGACGTAGATACTTTTCCCGTACTGATACCGAATACCACCTTCATACTGATCGCCAGTTGTCGGCTTGAAAGCCTTCCCTCCCAATGACGTGGATGGGTCAGAGACTTGTGGCTGAAACGACTGAGCGTAACTGAAATAGGGCACGAGACCGTTATCAAACATATAAACGGCACCTGCTCGCCAGGTGAATGCATTGGAATTCGTGATGTACCGAGATTTCGTGAGAACATTGAGCGTGTTATCGCGTGCCCAATCCTGACGTCCACCAATCGTGACCCGAAGGCGGTTGAACTTCAACTGATCCTGAAAATAAATTCCATTCTGGCTGCTGATGGTTGCCGTATAGACCTGCGGGCTAAGATTATCTGAATACCCAGCACTCCCGCGCGCTTTCGGATTAAAGATATTCAGGATCGGCAGAACATAGGAAGACGCCACCAGATCGCGGCTATGCCGCCAGTTCGTATAAAAATAATCAGTGCCAACCAGAAGCAGATGCCGCACGGGCCCTGTACGGACATGCCCTTCAAGTTGCGTATCAGTCGTGACACCCTGAGACTGCCCCCGGCCTTCTACAGCACGCCGGTTAACTGTTTCGCCTGCAATACATCCAGCCACTGTCGCCGCGCATTTGGCTAGCGTATCGCCAGAAAGCACTGTCGCTCTGTAAAGCGTGTTCAGATACGTGTAACGCGTATTGTTTCGGACCGTCAGGAAACGGTTGAATTTATGCTCCAGAAATGAGCCTGCCAAAGCCTGGTTTCGGTCAAACGTATCCCAGTTTGGCTCACCAATATTCGCATCATTCGCGATATGGCGGCCTTTGGATGCATACAGCGTGCCAGTTGCTGGCAGGAACTGGAATGTGGAGCCACCCTGATCTCGCTGATACTGTGCAAGCAAAGTCCAGACTGTTTTAGGTGTAATTTTCCAGGTCAGGCTTGGGGAGATGTAGTAGCGGCCAGTCCGTACTTCATTGACCTGAGTGTCACCATATCGAGCGAGGCCGACAATCCGGCCTGTCAAAGCCCCATCATGCGTCAGTCGGCCAGACACATCCCCGGAGGCCTGCCCCTGCCAGTTGGACAGGTTGGTAAATCCGCTGCTCTGTAGAAAGAATTCGCCTTCGCTCTTTTCCGTCGGACGCTTCGTCACAAGGTTAACCACGCCCCCTGGCGCCGTCTGACCATAAAGGGCACCGGAAGGCCCCTTCAGAACTTCAATCTGCTGAAGTGCAAACGGATCAAAGGACGTTCTGGTCCACTGTCCGCCTGATGGCAGACGTAATCCATCGACAAAGTTGTTGTTGGATGAAAATCCACCCGCACCAAACCCACGGACAGACACTTCATCCACTCGACTGTCGATGCCGGATGGCTCAGCCTGTACACCCGCAGTATAGGCCAGCGCATCCGCAATTGACGGAGATGCGCGCAGTTCGATTTCTTCGCGGCTGACGATGGAAATGGACTGAGGCGATTCAATAATCGGTGTGCGTGTCTTTGTCGCAGAAGACGCATGGGACATGCCGGTCGCCGTCACAACAATGACTTCCGCTTTGGACTTTGGCGCCTGCGGCTGTCCGGGCTTCTGAAGTTGTTTCTGGCCCCTGGACTGAGCGTCATCCGTAACAACAGACGTATCTGCACCTGCAGCGGCGGAAGTCAGCCCTGCCAGCACAAGAGCGGGAAAGACAGTATATTTGACGACAGAAGAAGACATGCTGGCCCACCGAGAGAGGATCGGAACTGGAGCCCTCATATTTGCAATTGATAATTATTGTCAATTAGATGTTATCAAGGGAATTGCATCAAAGAATGCCTAACCCCGACACGGCCAGATCCGTCTCAATAAATATTCTTGTTTTTCAATTATATAGTAGAAAAGTACGCTATCTCCGGTTCAATGACTGGCCCGAAAAACGTTCCATCCCGTATGCTGAACAAGACGCTCAAGGGCACGTGTTCCCAGCAGTGAATTGCCCTGTGCATTCAAACCCGGTGACCATACCGCAACCGATGCAACACCGGGAACAACGGCCAGAATACCGCCCCCAACGCCCGACTTTCCAGGCAACCCAACCCTGATCGCAAAAGAGCCGGACCCGTCATAGTGTCCACACATCATCATGAGAGCGAGTACGGTCTGGGCATTTCGCGTGGAAATAACGCGTTCGCCCGTTCGGGGATTAATACCACCCGTCATCAGATAGGTGCCCATTTCCGCAAGCTGCCTGCAACTCATGGTCAGCGCGCACTGATGAAAATACAGATCCAGCGTTTCATCAACGGGATTATGAATATTCCCGAAGGTCCGCATGTAATTTGCCAGAGCCTTGTTGCGAAATCCGGTCTCTTCTTCCTGCCGCGCCACATCCCGGTCAATCAGAATGGTATCCGGATCTGAGCTCATGGGCTTCAGGAAGCCCAAAAGCTCATTCTGCGCACCGTCCAGACCATACTGGGACGTTAGAATATCCGATACGACAATTGCCCCCGCATTGATGAACGGGTTTCTCGGAATGCCGTTTTCACTTTCAAGCTGGATAATCGAATTGAAGGCACTGCCCGACGGCTCCTGCCGCACCCGGCTCCAGAGCCCGGCGTCCACCGCATTAAGCGCGAGCGTCAGGCCAAAGACCTTTGAAACGCTCTGAATGGAAAAGGCTTCTTCAGCGTCCCCAACAATATGACTGCCGCCTTCTGCATCAATAATGGCCATTCCAAACCGACCGAGATCGACGTTTGCCAACGGCGGAATATAGTTTGCCACCTGCCCCCGATCTGTCTCGGCACGCATTTCCTCTGCGATTTCCGTGATAATGGCGGTCAGTGACGGCATAAGGGGTTATCTCCAGTTCAGGCGGTTGTAAGACCTTTCACAGAGCAGCCTATTGAAAAAAGGCCTTTTTTGAGAACAGGAGCCATGCATCTTACGCGCAGCTCTTTACTCAGGGTGAAACAACGCGGTGACGAACGACCTCACCCACAATCACAAGCGCGGGTGAAGAAACCTGTGCTTCTGCGGCCTGAGCCGCCATTGTTCCGAGTGTTCCTGTCAACACGCGCTGTCCGGGCTGGGTTCCCCGTTCCACGATGGCTGCTGGCCAGTCTGACGGCAGGCCATTTTTTACCAGCCCCGCCATCAGAGCTGGTAACGTCGAAATTCCCATATAGATAACGACAGTCTGACGGCGATCCGCCATGTCATCCCAAGGCAGATCCAGCACGCCATCCGCCCGTGCGTGCCCCGTCACAAACAGACACGCCTGAGCACAATCCCTGTGTGTCAGGGGAATACCTGCGTAGGACGCACATCCGCTGGCAGCGGTAATGCCCGGCACAACACGAAAAGACACTCCCGCGTCCACCAGGGATTCAATTTCCTCGCCACCGCGCCCGAAGATGAACGGATCGCCCCCTTTCAGACGCAGAACGCGCTGACCGGCTTTTGCGTGACGGACCATCTCGCTGTTGATTTCGGACTGTGGCATCGCGTGGCGATTACGCTGCTTGCCCACAAAAATCAGTTCGGCATCACGTCGAACACGTTCGAGCAACACTTTGGGTAACAGATTATCGTAAAGCACCACGTCAGCATTCTGCATGAAGTGGAGGGCCTTCAATGTCAGAAGATCGGGGTCGCCGGGCCCGGCCCCCACAAGCCAGACCTCGCCAGAAGCCCGCTGTGCAGACAGGAGCACATCAAGCACACCGTCAGCCCGGACCTCATCGCCTGCCAGTGCAGCTTCTGCGCCTGCTCCGTCCAGAAAATCTTCCCAGATCCGTTTCCGATCCTGAACTTCCGGATATCGTGCGGACACCCGCGCCCGGCGGGACTGCATATATGCGGCGAGTTGCCCCGTCCCATGCGGCATCCAGCTTTCAATTTGTTCCCGCAGTCGACGTGCCAGAACCGGTGCTCCGCCAGCGGTTGAAATTGCAACACGTACAGCCCCACGCCGAACCTGAGCAGGCGTAATGAAGGTGGACGGCTCCGGATCATCAACAGCACAGACTGGAATATTTAACGTGTCAGCAAGAGCCGCCACTACGCGATTGACGCTCCGATCGTCTGTTGCCGCATAGACCAGACGACACCCCGGCATGACAGTCTGTAAAATATCAGCGTCAACGCGACCGCCTACATGCCGCGCCAATCCCGCATCCACCCACTCCTGAACAACGCCATTCAGGGCTTCCGCAACAATCTCGATCTGCGCACCATGATCGAGCAAAAGCCTGCCTTTGTTGACAGCAACTTCGCCGCCGCCAACCAGCAATACACGTGCGCCCTCCAGACGAAGGGAAATGGGAAACCAGCCTGTCTCAACCCCGGATGCGGGCATCTCTATATCCATGTGCGTTCAGAATAACAGTTCCAGAACGGAACGCTGTTTCTCTTCCCTACACGGCCACCCCGAACAGGCAAAGACAGGATGCCCTCAGAAAAACCCAAACGACCTTGAGTTTAGGCTTCTCTGTAAACAGTAAAGGTCAGCGGTGCCCGTATCCTCCGCCGCCGCCAACGTAAGGTCCGCCTAGGCCATTGTGATGATGATGTCCCCGTCCATGATCGTATGGCCCGTAGCACGCCATCAGGGGTGCCATAATGGCAAAACCCAGCACCATCATTGCAAGACGCTTCATGGGAAAATCCTTTTGAAAGACTGAACCGATAAGATTTCTATTCAGGAAATATGGCTGCTTTCCGGCGACAGTTTCCCTGTTGTGACGCGGCAAGCCCTTGAAGACCCACTTGCATTTCTGTCCTGCACGGACGGGGAGTTACCATTTTAACCATTTTCGCATATAATTTCGTACGACTGTAGGACAACCGTTCGCCTGCACTCGCCCCAGGAGCGCGACATGATGGCTGAATTTATCGTCAAGGCGATCAAATCGATTCAGAACGGTATAGGTTTTCCGATCCTTCTTGGGATTCTGGTTCTACTCGTGATTGCCGGATATCTGGTGCTTTACGCTCTGGTGATGTGACAGGACGCCATCTCTCAGGATCAGGCCTGACTTTGGCCTCAAATTCCCAATCGTCAGGACCGATTTTGATGACCACACACGAGATCAAGAAGCGTCTCGATTTTCTCCGCGAAGCCTCCAAGCTTAAAGATGTGCTCCGCCGCGCTTTTACTCTGGGTGGTCAAGCTGAAAGCACCGCTGAACACACCTGGGGTCTATGCCTTCTTGTTATGACCTTCGCCGACCAGCTTGAAGGCATTGACCTGCTGCGCCTCCTTAAGATCTGTATTCTCCATGACCTGGGCGAAGCCATCCATGGCGATATTCCCGCCATTTCCGTTGAAGCTTCCAGCAACAAATCCCAGCAGGAACGTGAAGATCTCCTGACCGTGATGGCCCCTCTTCCCGAGCATTTAAAAGAAGAGTTTCTTGAGCTTTGGGATGAGTACGAAAATGCCTCCAGCCCTGAGGCAAGGATGGCAAAGGCTTTCGACAAACTCGAAACCATTTCCCAGCATAATACTGGCATCAATCCGCCAGACTTCGACCATGAATTCAATCTGACTTATGGGCGCCGCTATACCGACCATTCAGCATTAACCCGTGCGATCCGGGACGTCATTGACAGCGAGACCATGCGAAACGCTGAGAAAGTCTGAACACACGCTGAGTGTTTCGGAGAATTTTGTTTCTCGACAAAAAGAAACAGTTTCCCCAAAAATACCCCATTATGGTTTCTGCGTCAGGGAATGACCTGACGATCCTTCGCTGCTCCAGACACAAACGGAGCGCATAAATTCGCATTTCCGGGAGATCGGCAGGCCACAGCATGACCAGCCACCATTCTGGCACTCCAGCCGCTACACGCTCCCGATTAAATTTTAGAAAACTGACGTGTTGCGGTTTCAGCGCCGCCCTCTCCTGCGGCTCAGCCTGGGCACAAAGCACCAATACGACGGGCACAACCCCATCCAACGTATCCGGCAGCACGACATCCACAACGGAGCATATCGTCGTTACCGGCCATAAACCGGAAGGAGCCGTCATTGGTGCGCCAAAACCACTCATGCAGATCAGCGCAGATGAGATTAAATCCTATGGCGTCGATACCGTAACAGATCTGTTGAGCACCATTTCGCCTGAGACACGCTCTGGACGGGGAGCAACAGGAAATGCTCCCGTTGTTCTCCTAAACGGCAAACGAATTTCCGGCCTTCAGGAGGTTAATGACCTTCCCTTTGAAGCAATTGCACGTGTGGAAATTTTTACGGAAGAAGAAGCCCTCCGTTATGGCTATGCGGCAGACCAGCGCGTCGTAAACATCATCACCGTCAGACACTTTCGGTCCGTTCGTGCGCGCGTATATGGCGAAACATCCACGGATGGGGGCGGAGAAAATGGTGCTCTTTCCCTCAGCTTCACGCGCCTGCAAGACGAACGGCGCATCAACCTCAGCGCTCGTTACACGGCCAGCTCATGGCTGAGAGACAGCCAGCGCAACGTGGCTCCTCCTGCGGCAAACTCACTCTATGCCACACAGGGCAACCTTAGTACGTCAGATGGTACCAGCCTGGACCCGGCCCTTGATGCTCTGTCCGGACAGACCGTCACTACGGCAGGGAGCCCATCCTTGCCTTTCGGGCAGGCCGCAACGCTGGACGACATTCTCCCCTACGCGAACAATCCCAATACCAGCACGAATGCCTCAGCCTATACGCTTCAGCCACGCAAACACGAATTGAACCTGAACGGGGTTTACGCTGATCGTCTCACTGAAAATATTAGCTCGTCTCTCAATGTGAGCTTTGATCATCAGGATCAAATCAGTCTGCAAGGGCTACCCCATGGCGTACTCACGCTGCCCAGCGGAAGTTTCTATTCACCATTTACTCAGTCTGTTCAGCTTTTCCGCAGCTTTGGAAACATCACCCCTCTTCAACAGACCGCACACACTGAAACAGGACAGGCCGGCCTTAATTTTAATGGCGATCTCGGGGACTGGAAGTGGAATGCCAAGGGCAGCTACGATTACACTCAAACAGTCACGAACAGCCAGACTGGGCTGTCGCTCACAACGGCCCAGGCAGCCCTGAATTCCAACGACCTTTCTTTCGACCCATGGACAACAGTTTCTCCAGCCTGGTTAGGCAAGCGCCTCGTCAATCACGGTCGCACCACAAGTAATCAGGGTCAGATCAGCGGACTGCTCTCCGGTCCGGTTTTCACGCTTCCTGCTGGAGATGCCTCCACCAGCATTGCAGCCACGGGAACACTCAGCCAGCAAAACGCTGTATCCACCGTCAATAACGTAACATCTCGCGCGGCCATCAGCCGAGATATTGGTACAATTCGGATCAACGGCGACCTTCCGATCGCAAGCCGAAAGAACCACTTTCTGTCTTTTCTTGAAAAGCTGGATGCCAATGTGAACGGTGCGGTCAGCCAGGTGTCCCACTTCGGAACATTGGGAACCGTCGGTGGGGGCGTCACATGGGCGCCTCTCACATGGATCCAGCTGCCGCTCTCCATCACTGAACAGACAGAAGCACCCGCAGCCTCCTCCCTTGTAGCGCCCACAATCGAAACTCCGAACGTCACAACATATGACTATGTGCGTGGAGAGTCCGTTCAGGTCACGACTGTATCTGGCGGCAACCGGAACCTGCGGTCAGCCGATCGACATGAAATCAGTCTTGGTGCCATCCTGTCCCCCCCTTTTCTGGACGGATCGCGACTGCACATCAATTACGTGCATGACAACACACACAATCCGGTTCTGTCTTTACCGACTGCCACCGCAGCCATTCAGGATGCTTTCCCGGATAACTACCAACGAGATGCTGACGGCGTTCTGGAACGTGTGGATTTAAGGCCAGTCAACGCCGACTATGAGAAGCGGACAGAATGGAACACCACCTTCTCGCTCTCACGTCCCTTCGGAAACGAGCCTGACAAAGCGTACCATAAAGGACGGCCAGGCAATACCACGCAGGGTCGTTATTACGTTGTCCTGACCCAGGTCTGGCGGTTGAACGATACCTTACGATTACGATCCGGCCTCCCCGCGATAGACCTCCTAAACGGCGGAACGATAGGTGGTCTTGGCGGCAAACCCCGTCATGAAGTGGAACTTCAAGCAGGGGCTTATCGAAACGGTATTGGCATCAGGCTGGACGGCAAGTGGCAATCGAGCACATCAACTCTGGGCAGCACGTCCTCAGGCAGCCTGTATTTCAGTAGCCTCGCAACCTTGGATTTTTCGGTTTTCGTCACTTTGGGAGACGTCCCCCGCTGGAAACACAGCGACTGGGCTCAGAATTTTAGAATCATGTTGTCGCTGGATAATGTCTCGAACAACCGCATTCACGTTCATAACGGAACTGGCGCCACGCCGGCTGGATACCAGCCTGCCTTCATGGATCCCATGGGGCGGACTATCGGGTTGTCTCTTCGAAAATCGCTCTAAAATCGCTCATCACGCCTTCTTGGCACTGCCGTCCAAAGATGTGCGCGAAAGTTAGATTACACACTGACACAGAACGCGAGCTTGCCTTCAAACAGTTGAGATACTTGCAATTCTGCAAAGTTCTCGCGTGTGGGTCTCGTCCCCAAACGGTCCATGTTCATCCCTCCGTGGAGGTGAATGCAACGTTTGGTCATAAAATGTGAGTTTAGATTTTCTCTTGAGACCCTATGTGTGAAGCAGATTTGTGACAACGATTTGACAGCCATGAAAGTTTCCTGCGCCTGATGTCGGCCGAAGAACCGCCTTTACAACCCCCAAAAGTGGCCGGTGTCCGACGCGTCATGAGCAATGTCGGTGTGTTGCTTGGAGGACGTGTCGTGAATGCGCCCCTGAGCCTCCTCCATATCTGGATGGCAACACATTTCCTTGGAAGTTATGGCTTTGGTCTCATCGCCATGATGTACGCCTTCGCGCGTACCATGGGCGATCTGGTCGATTTCCAGTCCTGGCAGACAGTGCTGAAATATGGTCTTCGCCCGCTGACGGACGGAGACCGGAAAGGGTTTCAGCGCGTCATAGCGTTCAGTTTTCTGCTGGATGGTCTTGGAGGGTTGCTTGGGTTTTCTGGCGGCCTGTTCATTAGTATCTTTGCTATGAAAATGCTGGGCTGGCCGCCTGAAATTCACCAGACAGGGACGATATTCTGCCTGTCGATCCTGTTCATGGCATCCGCCACACCCACAGGTCTTCTGCGCATCTTCAACAGATATGATCTGATTTCCATTCAGGGCGTCGTCGCCACTCTCGTTCGCGTCGTGGGTACTTTTTTCCTCGCCGTTAAAGGCGCGTCCGTACCAGCATTGGCATTCGTGTGGATGTTCGCCGAATTTGCAGCTTGGGCAACACTCGGGTTTATGGCCGTCCGGGAGTTGATCCGCCGAGATCTGATGCGTGGCCTTACAAAAGAACTACGCGATCTGATCCCTGACCTGCTGAATGGGCATTTCTTTCGAACCCATCTCGGTATCAGGCGCTTTGCGCTTTCCACAAACCTCAATTCTGCCCTGGCTCTGACCTTCGGGCATATTGGAACGCTTGTAGTAGGAGCGTTCGTTGGCCCCGCAGGTGCCGGGTATTATCGGGTAGCCAGCCAGATTGCCGCGGGGATCGCCAAGCCAGCCGCACTGATTCAAACCACCGTGTACCCGGAAATGGCGCGCCTTTGGCGTGATCGCGCGACAACCAAGCTTTACCGCCTGACCATTCAGGTGGCTCTTGCCGCAGGTGGGATCGGGACAGGTCTGCTTGTCATGACCCTTCTGGCAGGGCGCCCCCTTTTACAGCTTTATATCGGCCCAACAGGCGCAACGCAGACGATGCCAGTTACACTCTGGCTTCTCGCAGCGGAAGTCGTTGCTGTCTGGGGCCTTCCGCTCGAACCCCTCCTGTTCACAACAGACCGCTCCGGCGCTGCGACATCTGCGCGTTTCCTGGACTTTCTTGTATTTTTTCCGGGGCTTGTTCTTGTTGTCCGCAGATACGGTCTCGATGGAGTTGGTCCTATTACACTCTGCGGGGTCATGCTCCTGATCGGACTTCAGCTTCTTCTGGTTCTTCGTAAGCCCTCTCTGCGCACGATTTCCCAGCCATGAAAGTCGTCTTTCCCTTAATCGCCCAGCGACACCAGACGCTACACGCTCTACCAATCGCACTGGAAATGTCAGCCCGACATCCAGAAGTCGCGGTCCATATTGCGTGCCTGACAGCAAGTCATCTCGAACTCGCGCGTTCGTTGGCTACGCTCTATCCGGAGTCTCGCGTTCATTTTGACCTGCTTCCGATTTCAGATGCACTTCGGCATCGGATTGAAGCACAGGGGCTACGAGTCCTTGATCGCCTCATGGGGCTGTTTTTCTCCCGGAAGTATTTCAAGGGCTTCGATGCCATCATCGTTCCTGAAGCGACCTCTCTTCAGCTTCGACACATGGGCGTTCGTACACCCCGTATGATCTGGACAGGCCATGGGGCCGGAGATCGTGCCATCGGCTTTGCCAAGCATCTCAAAAAATTTGATTATCTTCTGGTTCCTGGCCGTAAAGTCGAAGAGCGGATGCTGGAAAAAGGCATCATCCGGCCTGGCTTCTATCACCGTGGCACATATGCAAAGTTTGATCTGGTTCGCCGGATGCATGCACGTCGACCACCGCTTTTTAATAACGGTCGCCCGACAATCCTGTATAATCCGCATTTCGTGCAGCGTTTCTCGTCATGGCGCATGATGGGCAAGAAGCTGCTTGATTTTTTTGCAGCACAGGATCAGTACAATCTGATCTTTGCTCCTCATTTCCGGCTGTTTGATAACCATCGCCCGGAAGGAGAAGCCCTCAGACGAGAATATGCGGGTCTGTCCCATATGCTAATCGACCCAGGGAGCGAACGAAGTATCGACATGACCTATACCATGGGCGCAGACCTCTATCTCGGGGATGTCAGCAGTCAGGTGGCGGAATTCATGATACGACCGCGTCCATGCCTGTTTCTCAACGCTCACGAAGCAGCCTGGCAGGATAACCCCAATTATCAGTCTTGGACGCTTGGCCCGGTGACGGATAATATTGCCGATCCTGAACAGGAAATCATGAAGGCGTTCGACACACACTCACGTTTTCTTGAGACCCAGCGCCAATATGTACTAGAGACATTCGAAACTTTGGGCGAACAGCCCACGGCACCCGCCGCAGCGGACGCCATAGTTAACTTTCTACACAAGGCCGCCTGATGTCCGGCGATCCTAATGGAGCTAGTCTAGGTTTGACCGAGGACACCCAGAACCCAACTCTTCCCTCCGCTCCGACGCCGAGCCGCTCTGGCCTGACCAGACGGTACGGGGATTTCACGAGCTTTGCCGCAGCCCTGGACTATGCAGCCCAGGGCGAGAGTGGATTCAATATCTACTCTGGCCGCGGGCAACTGCTAGAAGCCTTGCCGTATCGAACGCTCCGCGAACAGGCAATTTCCATGGCCCAGCGTCTGCTTGGCCTTGGACTGGCAGCAGGAGACCGGGTGGCCATCGTCGCAGAAAGCGATGGTGACTTTGCCCGTATCTTCTTCGGTTGCCAGTATGCAGGGCTCGTTCCAGCTCCGCTGCCGCTTCCTGTCGCTTTTGGCGGACGTGAAGGATATGTTTCCACCCTCCGTGGCATGATTCAGAGCGCTGCAGCACGTGCTGTTGTGGTTCCGGACGTGATCGGAAGCTGGACATCGGAAATCGTTGAGGGGCTGGATCTGGTTTTCGGCGGCTCCCCCGCTGACCTCTACCGTCATGCTGAAGCCAATGTAGAGCTTCCGGAAATCAAATCCGAAAATCTGTCCTATCTCCAGTTTTCGTCTGGCAGCACGCGTTTCCCAATGGGCGTTTCTGTCACTCAGGCTGCCGGAATGGCCAACGCACGCGCGATTGCCCGTGACGGTCTCAAGGTTTATCCTGCAGAAGATCCCCGCGATGATCGCTGCGTGTCCTGGCTGCCACTCTACCATGACATGGGCCTGGTCGGGTTTTTCCTGACCCCCCTGACATGCCAGTTGACGGTTGATCTGCTGCCGACCCGCGAATTCGCACGTCGCCCCCATGTGTGGCTGGACCTCATTTCGCGCAACCGCGGCACAATCGCCTACAGCCCCTCCTTTGGCTACGAGCTATGTTCACGTCGCAGTGGCCAGGCCGATCTGGACCTCTCCTGCTGGCGCATCGCGGGGATCGGCGGCGATATGATCCGCCACCATATCCTCGAAGGATTTGCCGAGCGTTTTGAATCCAATGGATTTGATGCGCGCGCATTCGTCGCGAGCTACGGTATGGCCGAAGCGACGCTGGCCATCAGCTTTGCCCCGCTCAACACCGGCATTCAGACCGACACGATCGATCTGCGCACGCTGGAAAAAGACGGCCTCGCACAGCCTTCCAATGATCCTTCTCACGCGCTCCGCACTTTTGTGCTTTGCGGTGAAGCACTTCCTGAGCACGAGATTGAAGTCCGTGACCCGCTCGGTAACATTCAGCCTGAGCGCCACGTTGGCTGTGTTTTCGTCCGTGGACCGAGCCTGATGTGTGGCTATTTCCGTCGCCCCGAAGAGACGGAAGCCGTTCTCGATGCTGATGGCTGGCTGAACACTGGCGATCTTGGCTACCACCTGAACGGCCAGATTGTCGTAACGGGCCGCGCCAAGGACCTTATCATCATCAACGGCCGGAATATCTGGCCACAGGATCTGGAATGGTCTGCCGAGAGCGAGATCAGCACACTTCGGTCCCGTGATGTCGCAGTCTTCTCCCTGGAAACGGAAACAGGTGAGAATATCGTGGCACTTGTTCAGTGCCGTGCAACCGAAGAAGAAAACCGCAACACGCTCCGTGATGAAGTCACGAGCCTGTTCCGCCGTCAGCATGGTGTGGACGTGCAGGTTATTCTGGTTCCGCCCCGCACCCTTCCACAGACGTCTTCCGGCAAGCTGACGCGTGCCCGTGCCAAGACAATGCTTCTGTCAGGTCAGTTCGATCTGCAGACCGAGCCAACCAACTCCGCAGCCTGACGGACACACCTGACCGCTTTTCCTCTCCCTGCTCAGGGAGGGGGTGGCGAACAGACGTGCTTTGACGCATAAAGCGCTCACAAACTGCATAGTAAGACCGAGAGTTCAATTCCATGACTGACAGCGTCGCCGGCATCTCCGGAATGATCATAGAAAAGCTGCTTGCCAACCCGAAAGTGCCGCGGGACATCAATGGCAACAGCAAGATCGTCGAAGATCTGGCTTTTGACAGCCTCGCCGTCATGAACTTCGTCATGGAAATTGAAGATGAGCTGGACGTGTCTGTCCCGCTCGACAAGCTGGCAGATATCCGCACCATCAACGATCTGGCTGCCTGCCTTCATACACTGAAGGCAAGCCACGCGTGATTGATATCTTTGCAAAACACGCCGCCCTCCGGGCAGCCTATGACGGATTGACGGCAGTTTCGCCACGCAACCCGTTCGAGGTCGTGATTGAACGCCCGCTCTCAGCCACGGTCGGTCTGATTGAGGGGCGTGAGACGCTTCTGTTCGGAACCAACAATTATCTGGGCCTCAGCCAGTCAGGGCACGCAGCAGAAGCCGCGATTGAGACAGCCCGCACAATGGGCGTCGGCACAACGGGCTCCCGGATTGCCAATGGCACCTTCGGCCTGCATCGCAAGCTGGAAGAGCGCCTCGCTTCTTTCTTCGGCCGCAAGCACTGCATGGTGTTCTCTACGGGATATCAGGCCAACCTCGGCACAATTTCTGCACTGGTTAACAAGGACGATGTGCTGCTTCTGGATGCAGACAGCCATGCCAGCATTTATGACGGTGCAAAACTGTCTGGTGCGCAGGTCATCCGCTTCCGCCACAATGATCCGGTCGATCTTGAGAAGCGCCTTGCACGCCTGAGCGATCATCCTGGCGCCAAGCTGATTATCGCAGAAGGCATCTATTCCATGACGGGGAACGTTGCCCCGCTGGACAAATTTGTCGAAATCAAGAAGCGCCACGGCGCCTACCTGATGGCTGATGAAGCACATTCCTTTGGTGTGCTGGGTGAAAACGGTCGCGGCGTTGCGGAACTCCAGGGCTGTGAAGACGGCATCGACTTCGTAGTCGGAACCTTCTCAAAGTCGCTCGGAACAGTAGGGGGCTACTGCGTTACGGATCATGATGGCGTTGATCTGATGCGCCTCTGCTCTCGCCCGTATATGTTCACAGCCTCCCTCCCCCCGGAGATCATCGCGGCAACGCTGGCTGCTCTTGATGATATGGTTGCACATCCAGAACTTCGCACCCGCCTCCAGGACAATGCCGCACGTCTTCATGCTGGTTTGAAGGCCGCAGGCCTACAGACCGGCGAACATGTTTCGCCGGTGGTTGCCGTAACGCTTGAAACGGTGCCTCAGGCTGTCGGGTTCTGGAATGCCCTTCTTGAGAACGGCGTTTACGTTAATCTGTCTCTCCCGCCTGCAACGCCTGACAACCGTCCGCTGTTGCGCTGCTCGGTTATGGCAGCTCACAGCCCTGAAGAAATTGATCAGGCAACCGCCGTCTTCAAGCAGGTTGCCGAGCATTTCCGAGACTGAGTACGGAGTCGTTTAAAACGCAAAAAGGGGACTGTTCCAAACAGTCCCCTTTTTTATGAGCTTTTATCCTGAGCAATAACGTCAGGCGGCTTTGCGCAAACGCTTCATACGCAAAAGCAACGCGGGCAAAGTGAGCAAGGGATGTCGCCGCTCAAACTCAGAGAGGTCCAGATCAAGCCCTGTATGACGCTTGATTTTCCACGCCAGATAAGACGCACCGTTTTCAAAAGTAAACGCCGCTTTCACGAGCCGCGCTACGTTTCGAGGCTTGCCTGACGTCCCAACAAGCGCCCAGCGCCGTGCTGCTCGTTCGCGCAAAGTGGGCGACACGGCCGGCTCAAGCATTTCGCCCACTGCAGAATAACCGAGATGCGCTCGCGCCCATCCCAGGGTCAGCATGCTACTGAACCGCGCCTCTTGGCCAGCAAGCAAACTATTGCCTCGCCCCTTCTTTTCAACACGCAATTCTGAAGCGTAAGTATGAGCAAAAAGGGTCTGCCAGTACTCAAGCGCCGTCATATGCGGCGCACCCAGGAGCGCAGCCCAGCAGGAGGCCGTCGTTACACACCGCGCCAGCAAGTCCAGCAACATATCTGCTGCATGCTCGTCTCGAACCCACACGAGACGTACAGGCTGACAGAACCGAGCCCACAGTGTCGTATCGAGCGCGCCAAGTGACGTACGGTCTTCGAACTGCTCCCGCGACAACACCGCAATCTTTGCGCGCAACGTGCGATGACCGTGTTTGAATTCAGCATAACGGACATTCGGGGGAAGAAGCAGGTTGCCGGTACGAGCCACCATACTGCCTGTAAAATCCTTTGAGCTTTCCGTCACGATATAAAAATCGAGAATACCGTCCGGGTCTGCTGCGCGCAGCACCGAACCATAAAACAGAACACCCAGAGGCGGACGTGGGAAAGCACGAGCCAGAGCATCGGCGAAAGCTACAGCGCCCTCATCAACCGGCGTTGTCAGCTCTTCAATGAGGATTTTTTCAAGTGCATCAGGCATGGAGGAAACGGAAGGCTGGCCCACGTTCAAGTCGAATACGCCCGCTCTCGGATGGTGAGAAAACCTCTCCGTCCAGGACAAAGTCACTTCTTGTTTCAAGCATCATGTCGTCCGTTCGGCCACTCACATAGTCAGGATGCCGGCGCAGCCACCGGGGCGCACGTCCACACAGAAGCGCAGCCGTGGCACGGGCAAGGTTTTCCGGGTAGGCGCTGACATCAAGATATCGCAGACCTTCCACATTCGGCTCCGCATCCCAGAACGGCCAGATTCCATGAGAAAGCCGTGACAGTCCCGTTGAAAGAAACATGAAGCTGTTCCCGTCGTAAGCGTGGCCGGACGTTTCAACCCGTAAAGGCTCCCCCTCCAACCAGCTCTTGCGGCTTTTACGAAACAGGAGACTGACAACGGTGCTGAAGAGCGTAAAGCCTACAGCCAGATCATGGGGAGCAAACCTGACAACTGCTGGGGAATGCGCCGTACGAACAGCACGCGCATAGCCCGTACACCCTCCAAACAATCCGAGCACTGGCTTGCGGTCTGTGTCTGGCCAAGAAAGACAAATGGGTGTGCGTGTGCTTGATCGCATTGCAGCCCCTTGTTGCAAGCGATTGATAGCCTCCATCTCCCTCAGCCCGAACCCGATATCCCCAGCAATGAGATTGGTGTTCCCTGATGCGATTACGGCGATATCGGGAAGGCGATCTGCTGGATATGCACGCGCAATGGCTGTCAGCGCAGCGCTGATTGTTCCGTCCCCACCATCAATGGCAATGGTTCGGACTCCCTGCCTGCAAAGGTAATGAACATGTTCGGTCATCCCCTCACGACTGTCTGATGGAACGAAATTCTCTCCGAGAAGCGCCTTGGCCTCCGTAGCGAATACGGAACCGCCGCGCCGGTTCTTACGGCTGCGAGCATTATGAATAAGGGCAAATCGCACTATAGGGGGAATTCTTCGTTTTTGTTCGGAGCTATGCGGGCGGGTCTAGCACGGCTATGATGTTTCGGCCAGAATGCGAGCTTCCCCTTCCGGCAGAAAGACTGACAAGGCTTCATTTCCTCCATGCCCCATGATCTCCCCGCAGAAACGTCTTCTCAGCGGGAGACGTGCGCCGTCGTTCTGGCCCATCTCTCGGACCCTCACCTTCCACCTCCTGCGGTTCGCTGGTGGGAAGCTCTGAACAAGCGGGCTCTCAGTCTCATTTCGTGGAAAAAGCACCGTCGGCACGTTCACCTGGCCGCGACATGCGCGGAAATTGTACAGGATATTGCCAGAGCCAACGTTGATGCCATTCTTGTCAGCGGAGACCTGACGAACTTCGGCACGCCAGCAGAGTTCACCCTGGCTGCCGAATGGCTGAAAAAGCTCCCGGCGCAGGCACTTGTCATCCCAGGCAATCATGACTGCATGATCCGTCAGTCCCCTGAAAAAGGGATCCTGCAATGGGAGAAATGGTCTGCGGCGACTTACCCGTACGCCCGCATCCACAACGGCGTTGCCATTATCGGTGTGAACTCCGGCATCCCGACCCCACCGTTCATGGCTTATGGCCGGGTTGGTCACAAACAGCTCGCCCGACTGGAAACTCTGCTGACGCAACTGGGCGATGCCGGACTCTGTCGTGTTGTCATGATCCATCATCCCCCCCGAAAAGGGCTGGTGCCATGGCGGAAGTCGCTGCTCGATCATCCCGCCCTAGCAAAGCTTCTTCAAAGAACTGGTGCTGAAATCGTTCTCCATGGGCACTCCCATGACGCGACCCTGACCCACATCGCCGGAACTGAAATACCGCTTCTTGGGGTCGCCTCTGCATCCCTGACAGACAAACGTGCTCATCGACAGGCCTGCTGGAATCATCTGACCATTCGGCCCAGAAAAAGCGGTTGGACGATTGATCTTGCCCGACATCGGCCGGATGGGAGCATTACGGAGCAGGCCTCCTGGTTCCGCCCGCAAGGTACGCAGGTATGAAGCAGCGCGCCTCCATTCTGGACAGATATCTGCTGTGGCAGATGATGCCACCGTTCGTTATCGCCCTCTTTGCGATGCTCGTGGCGCTCCTTCTGGAACGCCTGCTCGTCCTGTTCGATTATCTGGCCTCAGCCGGAAGCTCCCTGGCGACCTGCATCGCACTCCTGACAGACCTTCTGCCACATTATTTCGGGATCGCTCTTCCAGCCGCACTCTGCATCTCGGTTTTCCTCACCATCCATGGAATGAGCGACAATAACGAGATTGATGCACTTCAGGCTGGACGTGTGTCTCTGCTGCGGATCAGTCGGCCCTTCATGATTGTGGGTCTGCTGCTGGGGGCCGTAAGTGTGCTGCTCTACGGCTATATTCAGCCGGTTGCGCGATATGATTACCGGGCAGGCTTCTATTTCGCGGCTCACACAGGCTGGGCACCGCATCTTCAGGCAGGCATGTTCGCGTCCACGTCTGATACGGCAGTGATGACGGCAGACAGTGTCAGTCACGGCGGTACCCACATGAGGCGTGTCTTCATCCGGGAAGTGAACAAGAATGGCCTTGCTCACATCATCACCGCCCGCCGCGGCATGCTCACAATTTCAGATAAAACCCGCAGCACCCAGATGGATCTCTGGGACGGTGAAATCGTCGACGATCCCTTCCCCGGAGCTGCCAATCACAAACCGACGGTCACGCATTTCTCGCATGTCGTTCGCGTCATTGATCACCCTGCGAAAGAGACGACCTTTCGCTCGCGTGGAATTGACGAACGGGAACTAACGCTTTTCGAGCTCGCACATGACCTTCGTTATGGCGTACCCGGCATCGAATATCGGACGCTTCGTGCAGAAATAGATTTCCGCATCGCACATGCACTTGCAATCCCGTTTATCCCCCCCTTGGCCGTAGCGCTGGCCATTGGCTCACGGCGCAGAAAGTCCGTGTGGGGGTTGATTGCGGTTTCGGGCATTCTTGTCGGGTTTGACCAGATGCTGATGTTTGGACATAGCTTGGCTGCCACGGGCCGCCTTCCCATCTGGCTTGCCATCTGGGTGCCGGAAGCGCTCTTCTGCATTGGCTGTCCCGCCACTCTGCTGCGCCGGTCGCGCGGTTCCTGGAAACGCCGCAAACTGGTTCGCCCATCATGACCGCCCACGCACCACACTATGTTCTGTATCGTTATCTGAACCGTGCACTTCTGGGGCGCTTCATGCTCTGTGGTGGCGTGCTGGTCTCGCTGCTTGAGATCCTTGCGCTCCTTGAAAAAACGACGCCCATTCTCAACCGAAATCTGGGCTTCAAGGGCATCCTGACATTTGCACTGCTGCATCTTCCTGCGCTCAGCGTCGAGATCATGCCTCTGGCATTCATGGTCGGGGCACTATTCCTCCTGATGCAGATGACGCTGTCGTCCGAAATGTCCGCCCTTCGTGCAGCCGGACTTTCCACGATCAATCTTTACAAGCGCTTTCTGCCGGCCATTCTGATTGTGGGTTTTACCGGAACAGCCATGCAATACTGGCTCATCCCCCCATGCGAAAATGCGCTTGCAACATGGTGGAACAAAACGGACCCTGATGCAGCAAAGCCCGACACGCCCTCAAAGCGTATTCTCTGGTTTCGTGCAGGGCCGACTCTTGTCCGTATCGGCCAGTTTGCGCACGGCGGGGCGTTCCTGCGGGATGTTACCATTTATCACCGGGACCCGGGTGGCCTTCTGACAGGGACCGAGCACGCCGCGACCCTGACGTATGACGGCAAGGACTGGCACCCGACCGGAGCGCAGGATCTCACGCTGACGGATAATGGCGCTTTTGTAAAAATCACTGGTGGTGACAATAATTTTGCCATTCCGGCGACACCATCAATGATCATGACGTTATCGGAAGATAACGCTGCCGTGACCCCAAGTCAGATCGGGGCCATCCTCCACAAAGGTGCCCCTGCCAGTCTTCCCCGTGCAACATACCGCATGGCACTCTTCAGTGGCATTATTCTTCCGTTTCAGGTCGCAGTAATGCTTTTATTAGCGCTACCAGTGATCTATATCCCCCCTCGGGCAGGACTTCGAAACCCGCTTCCGGTCTATGTGCTGGCCGCGGGAATGGGCTTCGTGATCCTGCAGGGAATGATTTCCGCACTGGGCAATGCTGGAACGCTTGCCGCGCCACTGGCTGCCTGTGCGGGCCCACTTCTGGGCGCCCTTCTTGGGCTGACCTGGGTCCTGAGGATGGAGGAAAGATGAGCAAGTCCAAACCATGGCAGAACATGTCGTCCCTCCGGACGGGGCGCAGCTTCGATCTCGGAAAGATGTCGCTGCCTCAGTTGTGGATTGCCTATCTCACCTACCCCACCATCCTTCTGTATTTCGTACTGATCGTTGCAGCAGCTTTCGGAGCACTTCACTTCTCCCATAACCTGCTGACAACGCTGATACCCGTTCCTGTCGTGATCGTGGTGTATCCGCTGGCCTGGTATATGATCCATCGGTTTATCCTGCATGGACGCTGGCTATACCGGAACCACTGGACCGCTTCGCTCTGGAAGCGCATCCACTTCGATCATCACCAGGACCCCCATCTGCTGGATGTGCTGTTTGGATCCCCCCTGAACACCGTCCCGACCATGGGCATCATCACCATGCCGATCGGATACCTGATCTGCGGCTGGAGCGGGGCATTCTGCGCCCTGTCCACAGCCCTCGTGATGACGTGCATCTATGAGTTTTTTCACTGCATCCAGCATCTGGCCTACAAGCCGCGCTGGAAGTGGGTTGCCCGGATCAAGCAACTTCATGTTCTTCATCATTTCCATGATGAAAATGGCAATTACGGGATTACAAACTACGTGCCAGACCGCTTTTTTGGCAGTTTCTACCGTGAAGCCCGTGACCGCGCACGCAGCCAGCACGTCTTCAATCTCGGCTACGATCTGGATGAAGCCAAGCGCTATCCCTGGGTCATGAACCTTACAGGCGCTCCGCCCAAAGATCGTCCTGATGGGGCACGCTCTTCCTCCGACAACAGCCGCACAGCGTGAGCCTTCCCGTTCTCGTACTCGCTGGTTCTCGTGATGGTGAGCATGATGTTCTGGCACAACTTGGGAAGGTCTCGCACAAAGCGCTCCTTCCGGTCGGCGGCCAACCGATGCTGGGGCGCGTCCTGCGCGTGCTGGAGAGCATGCCTGATCTTGGGCCCATCACGATCAGCATTGAAACACCCGACCGTATCCGGGACATTTCCGGCCAAGCCCACGTTCTCCAATCGGCACCTTCTCCCAGCGAAAGCGTTGCTGAAGCTCTTGCCAAGGTCGGGACGCCCTGTCTGGTGACAACGGCCGATCACGCGCTGCTGCGTCCAGAATGGATTTCAGAATTTCTTGGTAAAACGGCTGGATGTGATCTTGCCGTGGGCGTCGCTCTTCGGGAAACTGTAGAGCGAGACGTCCCGACCACGAAGCGAACCTATATTCGCCTCGCGGATATGAGCTTTTCCGGATGTAATCTTTTCTGGATGGGCACTCCTCAGGCTGCGGAAGTAGTCGAACTGTGGAAGCGGCTTCAGAAAAACCGCAAGCGGCCCCTGAAAATGGCTCGAACACTTGGGTTCGGAACACTTCTTCGGGCCCTGACGGGCCGCCTGGACTCCACCGCTCTGTGTCGTCGGATCGAAATTCTGACGGGGGCGAAAATACGTCTCGTGCCGCTTTCTGACGGTCAGGCCGCCGTAGATGTCGATAAGCCTTCTGACCTGACACTCGCTGAACAGCTTCTGGCACAACGGTCTTCATGAAAATTGCCTACGTCATCAACTCGCTCGAATGCGGTGGCGCACAGCTACCCATTCCGGACATTGTCTCCGTTCTCCAGCAGCGAGGTGGCGAAGTCACAGTTTTCAGCCTCGAAAAGCGTGATGGCCTGGCCATTCCCGTTCTGGAAAGCCACGGCATTGAGGTTCGTGTGCGGTCAGGCGGCAACAAAGACCATTTAGCGGCCTGGCGCTGGCTGCGTGATGAAATGGACGCATTCCAGCCGGATCTAATCTGGACGTCCCTGACCCGAGCTACGCTCCTCGGCCAGCGCGCAGCCAACAGGCTTGGTGTCCCGGCAGTCCACTGGCAGCATTCTGCCCGCCTGAAATCTGCCAACAGCCTCCTGCTCCGGCTTTTGTGCCGGAAAGCGAAGCTCTGGATTGCAGACTCCCCTACGGTTGAAGATTTCGCCCGCAAAAGTCTGGGACTACGGAACCGCGTTCTTTCCTGGCCAATTTTCCGGGCCAATCCTCACAGCCCTACAGCAAAGGCCTGGCGCAAAGGACAAACCGTCCGTATCGGGAGTCTTGGCCGACTACATGCCGTCAAAGGGTATGACCTGCTTTTCGAAGCACTGGATCTGCTTCGTGACCACCCGGACCTTCCCCCTTATCGACTGTCCTTAGCCGGAGACGGCCCAGAAAAAGAAACACTGGAACAGATCGTCAGGGAGAAAAAACTCCCGGTCGATTTTCTCGGACATTGCGATAAGCCTTTCGAATTTCTGTCAACGCTGCATCTGTATGTTCAGCCGTCCCAGTGGGAAGGCATGTGCGTTGCCGCCCATGAGGCCATGGCCTGCGCGCTGCCCGTAATTGCCACGCCGGCGGGCGAAATCCCCCACACCATGGAAGACGGGCATTCCGGTCTTGTGGTCCCGTTCAACAACGCCCCGGTTCTGGCCAGTGCGATTGCTGAACTCATCATGACTCCGGGAAAGCTCAAACCCATGGGGCGCCTCTCCCGAGAGCGCGTTCTGGAGCGGTTCGGCCCGACGGCGTTTCTGCGTCAGGGAAATGCCGTTCTGGACCGAATTCCTGGCTTTAACCCAGCCCCAGACGACGCTTCACATTCATAAGATCCCGACGTGGGCTAATTCCAACACGCTTGACGTCAACAAGTGTCACCTGCCCAGCGGTTGAGAGCGTGTGGAAACCGTCTGGAAAGCGACGGCGCAGCACGGCAGGCGCATCCAGCACATCACTTGGTGTCACTTTCGGCAACCCGCGCTCAAGCCCTTCAATCTTCAGCAGACGGATGCCTTGGCCATAAGTGTCACGGCAGTCTTGCGTGGGAAGGAAGAGCTCTCCATCGACAACAACCGGAGTACCACCCGGACGCGCTCCCGCACGGTCACTCAAAAACAGTCCAAGATGTATCCAGGGCCCCGTAAGACTATCTGCTACGGAGATGTGCAGAGCGCTTTGTCGTTCGTCTCGCGTACCTGCGGGCGTCCAGAACATCCACCAACGCTCGGCATAATGGAACGGCGTGGCGTCAATCGCGGCCTCTCGGAAATCAAATGCTTCGACCTTTTCCCATTCCAACGGAAAGGCTTTGGCCCGATACAGGGTCAGGCAGCCTGAAGCACTGGCCTCGGGCAGCATGTACGTCTCCTCGCCATGCTCAAAGACATACGGGTAGGACAGATGCCAGTCTTCACGCAGGACAGGCTGTTGCTGAATCAGCTTTCCTGTCCGGTCATAGACCAGAACATCAATGGTGCCTTTGGGGGCCCGATAGTCAAAGGCTTCCGCAAAAACATGCAGCTTTCCGTCTCGCCAGAGACCAAAAGGATCGGCCAGAAAACGGTGATCTCCGATATCCGGCAGTGTTGTCACCTCAAACCCGTTGAGACTACCCGCTCGGATCAGGTCCGCCAGAGGAGCGTGGATAATGGCGCAACGCCAGTGGTCCGTGCGTAGAAACGGCATGCCGACTCTCCTTGAAAAACGCGAACAGGGGCAGACGTAAAGCGCAGATCAGGGCAATATGGAACCATGAGTTCGGTCCTTTCCGAGATCCCACCTGGTTTCCCTGAACGACAGTTTGCCATCCGGCGTGCTGTTTTGGGGCTATGTCGCGCCATGGGCTGGGCAGCAATCAACGAATTTGCTCTTCCCTCGGCCGGGCGTCGCGCAGACGTGATGGCCCTCCTGCCGGATCACAGCCTGTCCTGCATCGAGATCAAATCCGGACTCCGCGATTTCCAGACAGATCAGAAATGGCCCGATTACAGGAACTGGTCGGACAGGCTGTACTTTGCGGTGGATGATGGCTTTCCGCTAGAAGTTCTGCCTCCGGACGTTGGCATTATCACTGTCAGTCTCAGCATGGTGCCCAATAGCCTCTTCCACAGTGTGGTGGCAGAGTGCGCCATCATCCGTGATCCCGCAGAACATCGGATCGCACCGGCACGTCGACGGACAATTCTGCACCTGTTTGCCACCACGGCCGCCAGTCGCCTCATGTCTCTTGAGGATCCGGCCATCACTGCATCCCTGCGCGCAGCACGCCGCACAGAATAGGATATGTCCATGAGTTTTGACCCTGTTGCCGTCCGTCTTGAAGCCGCCCGCAGTGTGGTCCGGGACGCAGCGGCCCTCGCCCTTTCCATGCGCCCTCAGCCTGGTGGCCCGACTGGCACCCTCAAAGGACGTCAGGACTATCTGACGGAAGCAGACGGCGCGGTTGAAGCGCTCGTCAGCCGTCGGATTCAGGAACTCTTCCCGGAAGATGGTTTTCAGGGCGAAGAAGGCGGCCTGACGCGTGAGGGGCAGTTCCGCTGGGTCGTGGACCCGATTGATGGAACCTCCAACTTTGCACGCGGGCGAGACCGGTGGTGCGTGTCGCTAGGTCTGCTTGAGGGCAACGTACCCGTTGCTGGCGTTATTGAGGCTCCAGCCCTCAATGAAGTGTTCACTGCTCAGAAAGGCAAAGGCGCCTTTCTGAACGGAAAACCCATCAAAGCCTCCCCTATCAGCAACCCACAGGAAGCCATGATAGAAATGGGATGGTCCTGCCGGGTCTCGACCGAACTGTTTGGTGAAAAAATCGGTGCCATCATGTCTCTGGGCGCCATGCCGCGTTCAGGTGGGTCCGGAGCCCTGGCACTGGCGGACGTCGCATGTGGCCGCAGCGATGGTTATCTGGAAATCGTGATCCAGCTTTGGGATGTGGCCGCAGCACTGATCATTCTGGAAGAAGCAGGCGCTACTGTCTCTCCGTTTCTTCAGACGGGCGGCCTGACAGGGGGAGCCACTATCCTTGCGGCTGCTCCAAGCATCGCACAAATCCTGTCAAACGCCGTGAAGGTGGAAATCTGACACGACCTGTTGCCCCGCACTCGTGATTTGGCCTCATTTCACGCATAGTGCGGGACAGATCCATTTTTGCCGTTAGCAAAAGGTAAGTTTTATGACCCTGTCCGGTCTCCTGCGTTCGACCGTTCTTGCCGCCACAGGGTGTGCAACGCTCGCTGCGTGTTCTGGCACCACCACCACGACAGCAAGCGAACAGCAGATCGTTGTAGATAAAGCGACGCTGGCTGTTCAGGACCTGTTTGCCAAAACAACCTCGACATCCCGCTCACAGCAGCTTCTGGCGGAAGCCAAAGCCGTCATGGTGTGCCCGTCTGTTCTGAACATGTCTTTCGGTCTGGGAGGCTCTGGCGGTCGCTGCGTCCTCATGAGCCGCGATGCGCGTGGGTCATGGTCTGATCCGGCATTCTACCGTCTGAGCACGGGGTCTCTGGGTGTTCAGGTTGGCGTCCAGAACTCCGAGATGATTTTCTTCATCATGTCCCAGCGCGGCATTCAGGCCCTGCTGGATAGCCAGTTCAAGTTTGATGCGACAGCATCCGCCTCTTTCGCCACGATCGGAACTGGTGTTGAAAGCAGCACGGCCGGAGCAAAGAATACGGACATCTATGCGGCACAGAAGGCTCAGGGCCTTTATGCGGGCGCAGCCCTTGGTGGCTCCAAGCTGACAGTGGATAGCGGCGCGAACCGCGCTTACTACAATCAGGCTGTTGGTCCTGAAGACATTATCGTGACGATGCGCGTCAACAATCCGTCTGCCGATCCGCTTCGTCGCATGATGATGAACATTGCGAAACTACCAACGGCATCCACGGCCCGCTCAACAAGCGCAACAGCTCCAGCCTCTCAGGGGAGCACGTCAACGGATATCGACCCCGTAAGCAGCAGCCCTTATCCCAGCAATTACGACACCTCAAAGCCTTACAGCACCCAAACACGAGGTGTGCAGAGTTCATCTCTGAACCCTGTGAAGTAAGACAAAAAAGCCCCGCACACGAAAATGCGGGGCTTTTTTTATTGTGGGACGACTGGGATTTTTTCTCGGTATGCGCGGATATTCCGGTCCTGCTCCTGAAGCGTCTCAGAGAAACTATGACCACCCTCACCCGTAGCGACGAAATATAACGCCTTTCCTTCTGCTGGATGTGCCGCAGCCTCAAGAGACGTCTTGCCCGGTGAGCAGATTGGCCCCGGTGGCAGGCCAGTTTCCAGGTAGGTATTGTATGGGCCAGAGACCTGAAGATCATCATGCGTCAACGGGCGGTCTAACGTCCCCAGACCTTCGCTAAGGCCATAAATGACGCTTGGATCCGTCTGCAGGCGCATGCCAAGTTTGAGGCGGTTCAGAAAGACGCGCGCCACCATTGGACGTTCAGTCGGTACGGCTGTTTCCCGCTCGATCAGGGATGCAAGCGTCACCAGATCCTGCGGGTTCTGAATCAGGCCGTCCAGAGCTTCCACATCACGCTTGTCCCAGATGGCTTTCACCTGAGCGTCCATCATGCGCTTCAGGCGATCAACCATGGATTGCCGTGCAGTGCCACGAACATAGGCAATCGTCTGAGGAAGGACGCTTCCCTCCACGATTTGAGGGACGTCTCCCGTCAGGAAAGGTGCTTTGCGAAGAATATCCGCAATCTTGCGCGCAGTCAGACCTTCAGGAACAGTCAACTGATGGGAAACAGGTTTACCATGCCGCAAAATTTCCAGCACATGAGCCACAGATGCTCGTGCGGGAAACTGAAGTTCCGCCGCATGAATCTGTCCATCCCGATGCGTCAGGAAGGCTGACAGCCGGAAGAAGGCTCCGGAGGACCATGTTGGGGAAAGAATTCCGTCATCCTGAAGAGCTTTTGTAACCGTCGCATTATTACCGCGCGGAATGACAAAGGCTTTTGTTTCAGGAAGCGGACCAGGGTCAGTGTAATGACCGTACCCGGCCACCGCTGCTGCGACAAAGAGCAGCGGCGCCATAAAGATTGCCAGCTTACGGCCAGCCTTGGGGGGAAGAAGAGGTTTTCTGTTTTCTTCGCCGTCCGGCTGGCTTTCAGGCATAAATCAAAACGACTCCGCTCAGTCCTTGCAGCGCTTCAGGATAATGCTGGCATTCGTGCCGCCAAACCCGAAGCTGTTGGATAGAGCGACATCAACCTTACGCTTCTGAGCCTTCAGAGGCACCCGATCGATTACGCTCTCGCGTGCCGGATTTTCAAGGTTCAGCGTGGGCGGCACGATGCCGTCACGGATGGCCTGAAGGCAGAAGATCGCCTCCACAGCACCCGCTGCGCCAAGAAGATGACCAATGGCGGACTTGGTAGAAGACATCACCAGATTCTTGGCATGGTCGCCGAAGAAACGCTCGACCGCATCCAGTTCCAGATCGTCAGCCATGGTGGAGGTGCCATGCGCGTTGACGTAGTCGATATCGGATGCCTGAAGACCACTGTTCTTCAGGGCGGCCTTCATGGCGCGGAACGCACCTTCATGACCTTCAGCCGGGGCTGTGATGTGATGAGCGTCGCCGGACAAGCCATAGCCGCCGATTTCGCCATAGATCTTGGCACCGCGAGCCTTGGCATGTTCGTACTCTTCCAGCACGACCACACCGGCACCCTCACCCATGATGAAGCCATCACGATCCTTGTCCCACGGACGGGACGCCTTGGTCGGATCATCATTGGAGCCGGTGGAGAGCGCACGTGCCGAGCAGAAACCGGCAATACCCAGCGAGCAGATGGCAGCTTCGGCGCCACCGGCAATCATGACGTCTGCATCACCGTACTGGATCAGACGGGACGCATCGCCAATCGCATGCACGCCTGTAGCGCAGGCTGTAACGACAGCATGGTTCGGTCCCTTGAAGCCGTAGCGGATCGAAAGGTGACCGGAAATGAGATTGATAAGCGCAGACGGGATGAAGAACGGTGACAGGCGACGGGCCTTGCCGCTCGAAACTGTCAGGGAACCTTCATAAATCGTCTGCAGACCACCGATACCGGAGCCGATCATCACGCCTGTGGCGCAGCGATCATCTTCGTTCTCAGGCTTCCAGCCCGAGTCCTCGACAGCCTGGATGGCAGCGGCCAGACCAAGATGGATGAAGCGATCCATTTTCTTCTGGTCTTTGACCGGCACCCAGTCAGACAGCGTGAGACCGCCTTCTTCGGTCGGTCCCTCAGGAACCTGACCAGCGACCTGCGCAGGGAGTTCGGAAGGATCAAAATGGGTAATACGCCCGATACCGGACTGCCCTTCGATCAGACGCTTCCACGTCAGTTCCGCACCCACCGCAAGTGGGCTGACAACACCGATTCCGGTAACGACGACGCGTCTTCCGTTGATTGCATTCCCGCTCATCGATGCCTCATGTCTCACGTTGTAAACGACCATACGATGCGGCCTGAACGCCGCTCCGTGTATCCGCCCCTGGTAATCGAGGCGGGATGGGACCAGCCTTAGACCAGTCCCGAAAGCGCCTTAGGCAGCCTTCTGCTTCTCGATGTAGTCAATCGCGTCCTTGACGGTGGCGATCTTCTCGGCTGCATCTTCCGGGATCTCGACGGAGAAAGCTTCTTCGAAAGCCATGACCAGCTCAACCGTGTCGAGGCTGTCTGCGCCCAGATCGTCAATGAAAGACGCTTCCGGCGTGACCTTGCTTTCTTCAACGCCGAGGTGCTCGACAACGATCTTCTTCACCTTGTCAGCGATATCGCTCATCTGTTTGTTCCTTCTGCCCGTTCAGGGCGTTACAAAAAACTCGTATTGCCGTCTGCCAGTCCGGGAACCCATCTGGGCTTCCAGCGCAGGCCACCTCTCCTTTCGGAAAGGCGTTGCCACCGGCCGAACCGGACATCGGCCTTCATCAGACCGGGCAAAGCAGCGCGCGATTAGCACGCTTTGACCTGAAACGCCAAGCGTCTCAGACCATGGCCATGCCACCGTTGACGTGCAGGGTCGTTCCCGTGACCCAAGCAGCCTCGTCAGAAGCCAGATACACCACTGCCGCAGCCACGTCATCCGGGTTTCCCATCCGACCGAGCGGAATGGAGCCAACCAGCTTTTCGCGGATACCCTCAGACAGCACATCCGTCATCGGCGTTTCAATGAAACCAGGAGCCACAACATTGACCGTCACACCACGAGGACCGGCCTCCTGAGCCAGTGACTTGCTCATCCCAACGATGCCGGCCTTTGCCGCTGCATAGTTGGCCTGACCCGCATTTCCTGTCGTTCCAACAACAGACGCGATGGAAATGATGCGGCCAGCGCGACGGCGCAGCATACCCTTAAGGGCAGCGCGAGCCAGACGGAACGGGCTTTCCAGATCCACCGTCATGACCTGCGACCAGTCACTGTCCTTCATGCGAATGGCGAGCGTATCGCGCGTCAGACCCGCATTGTTCACCAGAATGTCCAGCGGAGCCCCGGCCACTTCTTCAGCCTTAGCCACAAGACCATCAGCTTCAGATGCATCCGACAGGTTAGCAACCGCAATATGCGTGCGCTCACCTAGGCTGTCTGCCAGTTCCTTCAGAGCCGCTTCACGCGTGCCGCTGAGAACAACCGTTGCGCCAAGAGCGTGAAGCTGACGGGCAATAGCTGCACCGATGCCACCGGATGCACCCGTGACGAGTGCGATCTTGCCAGAAAGAGAGAACATGGTTCGTTGTCCTTACAGAGCCTTGAGCAGGGCTTCGATTTCAGCAGGTGTGCCAGCATTGTCCGTGGCAAGATCAGGAGCAATACGACGCGCCAGACCGCACAGCACCTTGCCAGCTCCCAGTTCATGCATGTTTGTCACGCCCATGGCCGCCATGGCCTGAACGCTTTCGCGCCAGCGGACCGTTCCCGTAACCTGCTTCACCAGAAGGTCGCGGATCGCATCAGGATCCGTGACCTTCGCAGCAGTCACATTGGCAATAACCGGGACGCTTGGCGCATTCAGTGTAGCCGTTGCAAGCGCTTCGGCCATTTCACGACCGGCAGGCGCCATCAGTGACGAATGAAACGGCGCGGAGACCGGAAGTTTCACAGCCCGCTTGATGCCACGCTCCTTGGCAAGGGCAATGGCGCGATCCACGGCATCCATGTGTCCAGACACAACGATCTGGCCACCGCCGTTATCATTGGCGATCTCAAGGATCTGTCCCTGGGCTGCATCTTCGCAGATGGACTGCGCCTGCTCAGCCTCAACTCCGAGAAGAGCTGCCATGCCGCCCTCACCTGCAGGAACAGCCCGCTGCATTGCCTGACCGCGTAGACGCAGCAGACGGGCCCCCTCAGCAATACCGAGCGTGCCAGCAGCAGCAAGAGCAGAATATTCTCCAAGAGAATGACCCGCCAGCAAAGCGGCCTTGTCTGCCAGTCTGAAGCCGCCTTCGGTTTCAAGCGCGCGAACAGCAGCGAGCGATACGGCAAAAAGTGCTGGCTGCGTGTTCTCGGTCTTTGTCAGTTCGTCCGCTTCACCGGAGAACATCAGCTTTGACAGATGCACTCCTAGGGCATCGTCAACTTCCTGAAAAACGGCGCGGGATGAAGCAAAGGCATCATGCAGGGCCTGCCCCATTCCGACTGACTGACTGCCCTGACCCGGAAAGACAAAAGCGTGAACCGACATGGATCCCCCTGCTGGCATGAAAAACAGGCTCAGGGTGATGCTGTTTCACACGCGATCTGTCAAATTCTGCGTTATCTGTCAGGCGTGAATGTCGCGTATGCCTCACCGGGAATTTTAACCCGGACCCGGCCAAAAGGCTTGCTGGAACGAAATACCGTATCCTCTGCATAGTCCTGCGGTCGAAGCAGAACAGTCATTGGCTCCCTGGTCACGTTTGACGCCAGCACCCGAACGGTGCCGCTCGTCACCGCTTCAAAATTCGCTCCCGGAGCAATATCTATCTTGAGCCGATGAGCATCCGGCATGAACCAGGACAGGATCACACCCGTCAGATCACGGATGCACGCATTGACCTGACGCAGCCAATGACGGGCCTCTATGCCGGTAAATGTCTGCGCCGCAGGCAACGCAACCACCAGAGACAGCTCCGTTCTGACATTATGCCCAATGGCTTCTGTCTGAAGAACCGGCGGGTTCTCTGCCTTCAGGCGGTCTGTCAGCGGGAAATGCATGTCCCGGTCCTGGCCGAAGAACAAGGGGATATCCCCATCCCGGCTATGAACCATAAGCCGCGCTTTTGAGGGGTAATCATGGTCAGGCAGCAACTCGCCTGTGAAATGGAGCGAAAGACCCTCTTTTGCCGCCTGCGGGAAGCGGTCAAACCGCTCATAGATGCGTGCGATGTCCTGATATGCCGCAACGCGCACGTCATGTCGGCCAGCGACAATAAGATGCTCCTCAGAAGCACCGTGCGCCTCGTGAAGCCCGACACAGGAAAGGAATGCGATGAAACATCCCGTCAGAAGACGATAGGTCATGAATTTACTTTACAACAAATGATGTCTTATTCAATTTTTTGCAGAACAATCAGAACCTGCGGCAGCCTTACCGGATTATCCAGATATTCGATCAGCCGAAACATCCCGCCCCAAGCTTTAAGAATATAGTTCCGCGGTATGATGGCCTCGCCATAATGCGCCTGAGGCTGAGGGCGCTTTGCAGACGCCGCATGCAGGAACCGCCCTGCTTCAAAATGTGAATTCGCCTGGGCTTCATCCACAAAACTGTTTGCACAGGCTTCATGCCATGGATGCTCCAGTTGCATTCCAGAAGCACGACGCAAGCGCTGCTCTGCACAAAATGACAGAAACCGCCGGCTCTGCGTCGTAAAAACAACCAATCCATCTTGCTTCAGAAGCCGATGAAATTCCCTCATCCAGTGGCCGGCCAGAAATTCATCCAGATGTGAAAATGTCGACCAGGACGTGATCAGATCCAGCGTACCGGGCACGAGCGGCAATGGTGGCACCAGCCCTGCCTGCAAGAAGGGAAGAAACGGATTGGCGCGCCGTGCCGCCATGAGAAAGCGGTCCGTATGCTCGACGCTGACGAGGGACTGTGATCGCACATCTTTCATGAAAAGACGCGCCATCCGCCCCCACCCACACCCGAAATCAAGAACGGAAGTCTCAGGCCTCACAGGCTTTCCCGCGTAGGCGCAATACGCCTTTATTTCCCGATAAAAAACATGCGCCTCATGAATCGAAACTTCCCCATGATGCCCGTGAATTTCACGCTGAAGATCATCCGGGGGGAACTCAGGCATCCGGACGCCCCGCACCTCGTGTCCGCCAAGGGACGAGACCAGAACATGCAGCCATTCTTCATCCGCAAGCCCGTGAAAGGATTCAAAAACAGCATCCGTCCTGTCGGAGTGGGTCATTCTTCTACCGTTACGTCATGTCAGTAACGATTTATTAACGCACTTCCACCAACAAGAGAACCAAGCCGCCTCCCCATGAAAAATCCTGCCCCGCGCTTTTCAGATACACCGCAAGAAAGAGTTCTCACATAAACTGGATATGGCTCTTAAACCCCAAAAGAGCCGCATCCCGCAGATTGTATTGGGCATTCGGGTGAATGTAATACTCAAACAAAGGCGTAAAAATTACACCCTTCACAACGTGGATAGCGTAGTTGAACTCCATCACGACCGCATCCTGCTGAACACCTGTCGCATGATTGGGGAGTGATTGCCCTTTACGGATCAGCGCAGCTTCACTTCGGCTCACACCGGATGCAATCTTGGTGTAGGTCAGAGAAAATCCGAGCGTATCGTAGGGTCGAGACTTCAGAAATCCGCGGTTAATCAGTGCACCATAAACGAGATACCGGCGCAGGGATGTATGGGGATCATTGTAAATAAGCCCCGTCATCGCCGTTATGCCTGAGCCCTTTGCCCGATAGTGCAGCAACTGCTGATCCAGCATGACCCAGGTTGACCAAGACGCGCTTCGCTTTTTATGCGCAAGTCCACTCTCGGCATAAGAACCGTCATACAGATCGTAATAGTTGTCAGTCTGCGGCGTACTGAAGAGCTGGGCACCGAATTTGTAATGGCCCGGCAAGGTGCCATGCCCGAAAACCGGCTCCCAGGCTGTTTCGATCGGTGCCGCATACCCGATAATATTGGCCCCGTTAAATTTGAATCCGGTTCGATGCTGATAGACTTGGTAAATCCCGTTTTCGATCGGATACACTCCCGTCTGGACATAGACAGAACGCACCGGCCGTCCTCGAACCCGAAATCCCCAGGTCGCAGCGGGATAGCCGGCGTCAAAATTCGTGTCCGTAATCCCTTTGGGACGACCGCAGAAACTACCGTTCTGGAAATTGCAGAACAAAGGGCTCGCCGCAAAATCCGAAATTTCTGACATACGGCCAGCGGCGATCGCCAGACGCCCACCGTAAAGCGTTTCTTCGCCATACATATAGACCAAATGCACGACAACATTTCCGCCACCGCCATAATCTTCGGAAGCATGATTGAGCCAGTCACCAAACATGCGATTAGCCGTCGTACCGTATCGTCCCACTGTGATCATGTGCGTCGCAAAACCACGCAGACCGGCAAGCTTTTCCCAGTCCACATCAAGCTGCATGGCATACTGGCCCGCATTGCTCGCGCCTTGCTTGTAGTTTTCAAATCCCGGCGTTGTTCCGCGCGTCGGCTTCGTTATCGCTCCGGCAAATTCATTCGTATTGTCGATGAGGAAATTAATGCCACGCTTACGCAGCCAGTCTGACAAGGGATTGGAGACGATAGCCTCGGGATGGGAAAATGCTGGCACGGTTGTTTCACGCGATGCATGGACAGGAAGAGGCGTTGAAACCAACTGACTTGGCGCAGATCCAATATCGCGGTCCATGACCTGAGCAAAAGCAGGCAGCGATACGAAAATACTGAAAAACCACACGAACCATGAGCTTTTCAGAGCATAACCCAGCACACGAAGATGCAAATCTGGCGCCCCTATTTGAACAGGAATAATGTTACATCACGACCTCTGAAACGAATTGCGCCCGATCCAGAGTGAGCATGCAAAATCCCTACGCGACGGAGCACCTGTAGCGTAATTAACATTTTAGAATTTCTCGTAAATTTGATTAATAATTCACAAATATAAAATAATTAAAATATTTTTTATTATTTTTTTTAAAGTAAAAATACTTACTAAAGTGAAGTACGATTTATATTAATATTAAAATGTCCACAAAATCGTTAATTTAGAAAATTACTCATGTAATATTTCTTTCACATGAAACACGTTTGCGTGTCTATTTTCGAAAATATGTCTTTTTTGTGGAAAATCAAAGCCTGAAAGCAGAAGACGTTTACTATTCGTGCGAACCACATTTCGTGGCGCATGAAGAGAGAGGAAATTTCTGCATGTCTCTTTCTGGTAAAATTGCCGCTGTAACCGGGGCGGCTCAAGGTATCGGCAAGGCCATCGCTCTTCGTCTGGCGCACGAAGGAGCTGACATCATTCTGTTGGATGTCAAGCAGGAAACCGTTCAGCAGGCTGCCAAGGAAGTTGAGGCTCTTGGTCGGCGTGCTATCGCTCTGACGGCTGACATCAGCAATCGCGATGAATTTCAGAAGACCCTGAAAGAAGCCTCCAGCCAGCTGGGCGGCCTCGATATCATGGTCAATAATGCCGGAATCTGTCAGGTGAAGCCTATTCTGGACGCCACCCAGGAAGAAGTTGAGAAGATTTACCGCATCAATGTTCAAGGCGTGATCTGGGGTATCCAGGCTGCGGCCAACATTTTCAAAGAGACCGGCAAGAAGGGCAAGATTATCAATGCCTGCTCAATTGCAGGCCATGAAGGCTTTCCCCTTCTGGGGATCTATTCTTCCACAAAGTTCGCAGTTCGCGCACTGACGCAGTCGGCCGCCAAAGAACTGGCAGCCTTCGGTATCACCGTGAACTCCTACTGCCCGGGCATCGTCGGAACGGATATGTGGGTCGAGATCGACAAGCGCATGTCTGAGATTACCGGCGCTGAGCTGGGCGCAACGTACAAGAAGTATGTTGAAGGCATCGCTCTCGGACGGGTCGAAACAGCGGACGACGTTGCTGGCTTCGTCGCATTCTTGTCGAGCAAAGATTCCGATTACATTACTGGCCAGTCCATCCTGATCGATGGCGGCCTCGTCTACCGCTAAGGCAGTAGATACAAAAAAGGGCCGGAGAAGTCCGGCCCTTTTTTGAAATCCTCAGGCGTCCCGCGGAATAAGACGTCCACGCTGCCATGCTTCCGCAGCATCGTCAGGGTCCTGCCCTTCAACGCCGATATTATAATCCAGCGCACTCATGACCTTGTTGCCGAGCATCATCTCGGACAGTTCATCAAGAAGATCCGTGTCTGCCTTGCGGGCTACATCTTCCCGCATAACCATGCGCGCAGACATTTCCCCGCCGAGCAGCTTGTCAGGGTCCTCAACCAGCGTCAGCAACGCGGTGTGGAACACCGCATGTGGCTGTGTGGCGACCACAAGCGGAGATTCGCCATCTGCCTGCGCCTTTTCCAAACGACCAATCAAAGCGGCCTCCCCCACAACTTCAAGCGGCAGGGAAGAAAGGGCTGGAAGCTGCTTGAGTGCTTTTTCAAGAATTTCGCGGCTGTCCTCTGCAACGATCACCCGGTCCACGTCGGCTGATGTCAGCGCATTGACAGGACCGAGCACACGCAGCGCAGCAAACGAAATCTGTGGCTGATACAGATCCCCGATGACACGAAAGCCAGGCCCAGCGAATTTTTCATCGCGCGGGAACCAGGCAGAGACCAGAAGATCGACTTCGCCCTGCTCCATGGCTTCCGCCACATCTTCAGGGTCGAGATCCACAAACTCGACGTCCACCTCATGCGCTTCGAGAACACGGGCGACCGCACTGGCACACCCGGCATGAAGCGAGGTGTACAGATGGCCGATCGTCATTTGCGTCATGAGGCAGTCCGTCAGTCAGAAAATTGAAACGTGAGACCGTGGATAAGCCTCACGCTTCATTTTGTCACGACCCTTACCAGATCTTTACGCGCTGATCCGGGGCTAGATAGAGCTTGTCGCCCTCTTTTACGCCGAATGCATCGTACCAGGCGTCAATATTGTGCGCTGGCATGTTCACACGCGTGACGGCCGGGGCATGCTCGTTCGAAAGCATCTGCTGGCGCAGCGCATCCGGACGATCTTTCTCACGCCACACCTGTGCCCAACCCAGGAACACGCGCTGATCGCCCGTCAGGCCATGAACGGTTGTCTGCGGCTTGCCATGCAGGGAGTCATGATAAGCCTGCAGACCGAGGTTCAACCCGCCGGAATCCGCAATATTCTCGCCCATGGTCATTTTGCCGTTCACGTGCGTGCCCGGCAGAGGCTCCTGCGCGTCATATTGTGCACCAAGACGATCGGCCAGCTTCTGGAAGGCATCAGAAGATGCTTTGGTCCACCAGTCATGCAGGCGGCCATGTTCATCATAATGACGGCCCTGGTCGTCAAAGCCATGGCTCATCTCATGACCGATCACGCCACCAATGGCACCGTAATTCACAGCCATATCGCCCTTCGGATCGAAGAACGGCGGCTGAAGGATGGCAGCCGGGAAAACGATCTCGTTCATCGTCGGATCGTTGTAGGCGTTCACAGTCTGCGGCGTCATGCCCCACTCGTCACGATCCACCGGCTTGTCGAGCTTGTTCAGCTCATGCTGCCAGTTAAACGCGGCGCCACGCACAGCATTGCCATACACGTCGCCCTTGCGAACTACGAGGTTGCTGTAGTCCCACCACTTTTTAGGATAGCCAACCTGAATAGCGAAGTGATCCAGCTTGTTCAGAGCAGCCTTACGGGTCTGCTCGTCCATCCATGTGTTGTGCTCAAGCCGATCATGGAAGGAGGACTTCACCTTCTGCACCAGCTCTGTAATCTGAGCCTGTGCTGACGGCGGGAAATAACGGGCAACGTAGATCTTGCCCAGAGCCCAGCCCATGGCGCCATTGGTCACGCGCGTCGCACGCTTCCAACGCGGAGACTGCTGCGCCACGCCCGACAGGGTGCGACTGTTGAAGTCAAAGGACGCGTCAGAAAAATCATGAGACAGATAGGCTGCAGCATTATCTGCCAGATGGAAGGCTAGCCAGGCCTGAAGTACGCTGTAATCAGCCTTCTTCAGAACGCGGGACATGGCTGCGATGCCATCCGGCTCACGCACATCCACCTTGCGATCGGCAATATTTTCGGCCGGAAGCCCTGCAGTCGTCAGGAACGTGACCCAGTCAAAGTCTGGAGCGATCTTTTGCAGCTGCGTGACCGTCATCGGGTTGTAGAGCTTGAGCGGATCACGCGTCTGATCGCGGGGGATCTCAACCTTGGCAAGCGCCGTTTCAAGATCGACGACAGCTTGCGCGTTCTTGGCTGGATCAGCCCAGCCCACAAGCGTCAGCATCTTCGCGACGTAAGCCTGATAGGCCTTTTTCTTGTCGGCAAGCTTCGGGTCTGTGTAGTAGCTGATATCGGGCAGGCCCAGGCCACCGCTGACGCCAATGCTCATGCCCTGATCAAGCATCAGCATATAATGTTCCGGATCTTTCTGATCCTGCTCGACGCCAATCTGGAACGTCGAGAACGCCATGGAATTCAGGGATGTACCAAACGCTTCGGCCAGGCTCTTGGCATCACTGACCTTGCGGATCTTCTCCAGATCCACAGCAAGTGGCTTGGCTCCCAGAGCATCAACAGCCTTCTGGTCCAGATAGCTGGCGTAGAAGGTGCCAATCTTGCCCATGTCATCAGACGGCTCGGCAGAAACGTGCTTCTGTGCTTCGCTCAGGATCGCCTTCTGGCGCTCCATGGACAGTTCGTACAGAATACGGAACGGACCATAGCTGCTCATATCGCCTGGAATTTTCAGGTTCTTGAGGTACGTGCCGTTGGCATATTCGAAGAAATTGTCGCCCGGCTTGACGCTGTGATTCATGCCGGCTTCATCAAAGCCCCAGCCTGAATTGTAACCGGCGGCCTGTGCACTTGCGGCTGTAAGGCCCATAGCCAGCGCAAGTACACTCGCACCTTGCGTCAGGCGGCGTTTAACAGAAACTGTAGTCTTCACATTATGCCTCATGTTCTGGCGATCGCCGTAGCATGAGGCATAAAAGATCATTTCGTCAAAAGGCCGTCCATACAAACGGAGACTTTTTGTTACTTCCCGCTTTTGCGGGTTGTCTTGCGTGCTTTGTCACCCAGCGCGGAGACGGCCAGTACGTCATAATCAAAGACCATAACCTTATCGAGATATGGCCCGGCAAATTCCTTGAAGGCCTCATGGGCAGGGTCAAAGAACGCCGGATCTGTCACGACAGGCTTGCCAACATAGTAGTTCCGGTCCCCTTCAGAGCGGAACGTCACGAGGAACGCCTGCTGCAGGCCGCCCTCTACACCTTCCCCACTATTCTGGAACCCGGTCTCAATGCTCACCACAACGGGGCGGCCGTCCGGGCGGCGGCTGTCCTGCGCAAGATGCAGAAAACGGCCGGACACTTCTGCACGCTGTGCCGTCGTGGCGTCCTTCTTGTACCGGAACATCACCATGTGCCGCACGGTGCCAACATGCCAGTCCGCCGCTGTAAACTGAGCGTATCCGACCTGTCGGGCAAGCTGCTGGGAGGCCACCGTTGCGGCTGCCGGTGTGTCGCTTGTCACCGGGCCTGATGTCGCGATCGGCAACGAGTACGGATCTGCTTTGGCTGAGAAGCCCTGCGACAGCCCTGCGATGGACAGAAGGGCAGCTGCTCCCCAGATAAAGCGACGGGACAGAAGTGGTCGAACGTCCATTCTCAAGCTCCAGTTACAAGACAGAAAATGCAGCCCTTCATGGCACGAAATTGCCTCTTCCGTCTTGTGAATTTCCGTAAGTCTGACGAACCCTCAGGCCGCAATCTGGCGCTGAAACGATTTGCGACGCCACTGGATCAGTCGATACACCCCATTCGCTGCCAGCTTCTGCCAACGGGAATGCGGGGTGAAGCCGATTGTCTTGAAGATCATCGCCGTCACACGATCAATGTGCTTCTGCTGATAAAACCCCATGGCTTTGGACATGTATGCCGCAATGCACCGCTTGTGATCATAGGGCATATCCGGGGATTCATTGGTCGTATGATAGGCGGACGCCAGCTCATCGTCCTCACTCTCGGTCACACGCCCTAGAGCAATACGCGTCCGTGCCCAGACACTAAGCTTCTCGCGCTTCAGATAGCGATGCATGTGATCATAGAAGAGTTTGAAATGCCGGTATTCATCGGCGGCAATCTGCTTGCAGATGGCTTTCAGCAAGGGCTCATCCGTCGCATCCGCCAGCGCCGTGTAAAAAGACGACGTTCCCGTCTCGACCATACAGCGCGCAATCAGTTCGCCCGTGCGAGACCCGCGGATAGACGCATCGACGTCTGCATCAATCTTGTAACTTGCGCGATAGCGCTCAAACGCCTCTTCATAGTCCCAGCTCGGATCTGCCAACATGGCCCAGCGGCCCAGAGCATCTCCGTGCTGAACTTCTTCCACTGCCCAGTTGGCTGTTGCTGCGCTGAAATCCGGGTCTCCCACAAAGACGTGTCTCAGATATTCAGCGTAGTCCAAGCCATTCTTTTCAACGACTGAAGCAGACTTCACCAGAGGAATGATATCCGGGTCCACGCGGGATGGATCAAAGGAATCCCAGTCCATCTGCTCGATACGCCAGTGTTTCATCGCTTTGCCTCGTCCGTTTTCCGGCTCATAATCATGACGATGAGATGACACGCCGGGGCCATTTTGGGTAGGTGTGACGCAACAACGTTGGAGAAAGCCCCGTGACGGCTCAGAAAATGACACAGCCAGACGTCCGCCACGACTGGACGCGCGCTGAGGTTGAAGCGCTGATCAACCTCCCCTTCCCGGACCTGATGTTCCGCGCCCAGGAACTGCATCGTCGTTATTTCGACCCCACAAAAGTGCAGATTTCCACGCTTCTTTCGATCAAGACAGGCGGTTGCCCCGAAGACTGCGCCTACTGTCCGCAGAGCGCCCGACACGAGAAAAGCGTGAAGGCCGAGCGTCTGATGGCCGTCGAAAAGGTGATGACCGAGGCGCGTGCAGCAAAGGCGGCAGGCGCAGGCCGATTCTGCATGGGTGCTGCCTGGCGCTCCCCGAAGGACCACGATCTCGACTCCGTTTGTGAGATGATCGAGGGCGTAAAGTCCCTTGGTCTCGAAACATGCGTCACGCTGGGAATGCTGGACTCCGTACAGTCTCAGCGCCTGAAGGATGCCGGGCTGGATTATTACAACCACAACCTCGACACCTCCGAGGAATTCTACGGCTCCATCATCTCCACCCGCACGTATCAGGAGCGCCTCGACACGCTCGCCAACGTGCGCGATGCTGGCATCAATGTCTGCTGTGGCGGAATCGTGGGTATGGGCGAAGATCTGTCCGACCGCGCCGGCCTGCTGATGACGCTCGCCAACCTGCCGAAGCATCCCGAGAGCGTACCCATCAATCTGCTCGTTCGCGTTGAAGGCACACCGTTAGGTGAAGCTGAAGCTGTCGATCCGATCACCTTCGTCCGTATCATCGCCACGGCCCGGATCATGATGCCGGAAAGCCATGTCCGTCTGGCGGCAGGGCGTGAAAACATGACGGATGAGGCACATGCTCTGTGCTTCCTCGCAGGTGCCAACTCCATCTTCTGTGGCGAGAAGCTCCTGACCACGCCAAACCCTGCTGAACACCGTGACCGTCAGCTTCTGTCCGCTCTGGGCATGACGCCGATGGTTCAGTCTGAAGCAGAAATGGGAACGCTACGTCCTGCCGTTCCGGACGTTGCTGCCTACGAAGCGGCTCTGTCCTAACCGACAAGGGCGAGGCATGCTGTTTGCAGCGCCTCGCCCCACACATTGCTGATTAAGCTTTCAGACGCGCCGCAATATCAGCCACACGACGGCCATAGCGCTCAGCCGTCAGCAGATCTCCCTTCTGAACGCCATCGACCCCCGCATTGGCCGGAGCACGCGCCAGAAGACCGACTGAGCCACCCAGATTGTTCGGATCGTCGCCCGTGGCCTCAAGAGTGTTGGACGGCGGAATTCCCAAACTCACCCAGATGCCACCATGCTGTGATGCAAGTGTTTGCAGCGTAATCAACGTCACCTGCTTGTCCCCGTTTGGACTGGCGGAGTTCGTGAAACCACCGAACACTTTGTCCTGCCAGCCTCGCGTGAACCAAATTTTGGACGTGGCATCTGCAAATTTCTTAAACTGCCAACTCACATTCCCCATGTAGGTTGGCGTTCCAAAGATGATGGCATCTGCGTCATCCAATGCGGCCCACTCTGCTTCGGTAATTTCACCGTCCGCACTAATTGCCACGAGTTGAGCCTGTGCTCCCTGAGCCACATGCTCCGCCACCACTTTGGTGTGGCCATACCCTGAGTGATAGACGACCAAGACTTTAGACATCGTTCCTGTCCTTCGAACCAAGAGATCAAACATACAATGCGATACGTGGTATCCATTGGAAACCAGCACCCTTCCTGGTATTATGTTGGAAAATTCGGGACAAGAAGGCACTTTCAAGACACATGGTAACCTCGCAGAAACCAGACACCCCGGCACGAAACCTCTGTTTCAACGTCTATGCGAAAGAGTGTCCGACCCGCATGGTGCTGGACAGGCTTGGTGACAAATGGGCCCTTTTGGTGCTGGACCGCCTTCAGAATGACGTTGTGCGCTTCAATGCCCTCAAGCGGGACATCAATGGGATCTCACAGAAAATCCTGTCTCAGGTGCTGAAAAACCTTGAGCGCGACGGGCTTATTTTAAGGCAAGCTTATCCAACCGTGCCCGTCACTGTTGAATATAGCCTCAAACCTCTTGGAGAGACCCTGATCCAGGCTGTTTCAAGCCTCACGCACTGGGCTGAAACCCATATGGCTGACATTCAGGACTCTCAACGTCTTTACGATGAAGCAAAAAACAGCGCGCTCTGACATTTTGCGCTTTTCATAAAGCCATTTTTCAACTTTTCCCTTGGCCTCGTAGCCGTTCTTTCCTAAACCCTCGCCCTTCGCGAATTCGGGACGGGACCAGCCAAAATGACGACGCAACCTCTTAAAGCGCCAAAAATTCGCGTCGGCATCGACTTTGGAACGACCAATAGTGTCGTCGTCATCGCAGATGAACAGGGCAACACGCAGCCTGCCATCTTCAACTTCATTGACAGCCCGTCTTCCGAAACCTGCCGCACCCTGCTCTGTCTCTGGATGGATCAGGAGGGCAATCGACGCGTTCTTCAGGACGCTATCGGGCTTGATGCCATCGAAGCCTATCTGGATGATCCGGCAGAAAGCCGCCTCATCATGTCCATGAAAACCTATCTGGCTCAGGGCTCATTCCGCGAAACACGTGTTTTTGCCTCGACAATGACGCTTCAGAACCTGATCGCCCGGTTCCTGCGCTCCCTGATGGACAAAGCTGGCATTACACCAGAGCAGGTCAGCACAACAATCGGCAGGCCGGTGCGCTTTGCTGGTGAACTGGCCGATGACGATCTGGGTGTGAAGCGCCTGAAGGACAGCTTTGTCGAGGCAGGTTTCGCTGAGCCGAACGTCGTGCTTGAGCCCGAAGGGGCTGGCTGGCGCTTCATGCAGCGACTGGATGCACCAGCAACCGTGCTGGTAGGAGACTTCGGCGGCGGCACAAGCGATTTCTCTGTCATGCGCTTTGACCCCCATGGCACACCGCGCACCGTCACGCTGGGTCATTCCGGTGTCGGGATCGCGGGAGACCAGTTTGACTTCCGTATTATCGACAATGTCGTCGCACCCGCGCTTGGTCGGGACACGACATATCGGGTGATGGGCGGGCAGCCTCTTCCCGTCCCTATTGAATGGTATGCGAGCCTCGGGCGCTGGCATCGCCTGTCCCTGATGCGAACCCCTCAAACTCTTCGCAGCATTGCAGACGTCGCAAAAACAGCCTCCGACCCGCAGAAGCTGCGAAATCTTCTGCGTCTGATCGAAGATCAGGAAGGCCAGAACCTGTATCGGGCGATTGGTCAGGCCAAAAGCGATCTCTCACGGCACGACAGCACGCTCCTGAAGTTCAGCCACCGGGACCTGAAAATCGAGCAGACGATCACGCGTGCAGATTTCGAAAGCTGGATCAAACCCGACCTGGAAAAACTCGCAGCAGCCATTGACGATGCCCTGAACGTTACAGGCCTCGGCATTGACGATATTGATCATGTCTTCCTCACCGGCGGCACGTCTTTCGTTCCGGCTGTTCGGAAGTTGTTCACGGAACGCTTTGGTGAAAGCCGCGTCGATGGCGGATCAGAATTCGTCTCTGTCGCTGAAGGTCTGGCCCTGATCGAAGTGGAAGCAAGAGCCTCGGCCTGAATGTTCAGACCGGGCTACTGGTCAGGCGGTCTGGAGAAATGGGACTCATCGCGCGGGCAGAGACAACGGCCTCACGGAATGTTCCTTCCACAGACAACTTGAAGGCCACATTCGTATTTCCATAAGCCCGGGTCGTGAGACAGACACCTGAAGAGGTAAAAATTTCCACGACCGAACCATCTACGAAAATATCCAGCATATTGCGGGCGGCCAATGGCAAGGGGGCGGAATCTCCATTGGCCATCAATTCTTTTCCGGGTCGGTATGGATCGTAATCAAGCTCCAGAAATGTCCCCTCCCCTCCAAATGTCAGGCGTCCGGCCTCGGTTCCGATAAAGGTCAGAAGCATTCGGCCGTTCGGCCCATCGGGAGCGGCCCAGGACGAGGGCGTGAGCTGGCGGAAATGCGGGCCTTCCAACGCAGCCAGATTGGGATGGGGTGCAAGACGCAGAGCGGCATCACCGTCAGCCGTAAGAACCCGCGGTAAAGACATGACACCACTCCAGCCCGCTTCCATGGCCCCATGACTGCGCTCAGGCTTCTCAGGCACCCAGCCCCAAAGAACGCGCCGCCCGTGCTCATCCAACATGGTCCGTCCGGCATAGAGCGCCCCATATCCAAGCGGCTGAATAATGCGCGGATGAAATGCGCCTTCGCTGTAAATGCCTGAAGCATAATAAACAGTGCTGCCCAGCGAGTAGATCAGAACCCAGGTATCGCCGAGCGCAAAAAAGTCCGGACATTCCATGGCATCGTCGTAAGCGCCAGCCTGATGCGTGGGGCCATAGAAAAGAGTGCGATAGGTCCAGTCTTTTAGATTCTCGTTATCGTATTTCAGAATGACGCCACCCGGACCAAACTCGGATTGCCGAACGTGGGCGCCGAGCAGCATGTGCCACCCGTCGTGATCTTTCCAGACGAGCGGATCGCGAAATCCATCAACATGCAGTCCCGGCGGAGGATCAGACAGAACCGGGACGGGGTTCTGCTTCCATTGCATCATCTGAAGATCAGATGTCGCCGTGCACTGCACGGATGGCTCAATCCCAGTGTAAAAAGCGATCGCCTGATCTTCAACGATCACAACGCAACCACTGAAAACTCCGAGGGCATCTGGTCCCCCGGGGACAGGGCTCATCGCAACGGGTTCGTGATGCCAGTGAACGAGATCATGACTGGTCGCATGGCCCCAGTGAATGTTTCCAAACGCAGCTTTGTCCGGCCCCCACTGATAGAACATGTGATAGCGCCCATTGACCCAGACCGGGCCGCAGGGATCGTTCATCCACCCATAAGGAGCAATCAGATGATATTGAGGGCGCAACCGATCCGCAGCCATCACAGCGGCTGACGGAAGACGATAAGGCCGCGCCTGACTCCTGTGCGTCAGCCTCAGAGCGAGCAAGGCCACTCCAGACCCAAGAACCATTCGCCTGGATGTAGGCCTCATCTTCTCTCCCTCTCGTTCCGATTTCGTTACTATCGAATGAGAGGGGCGGCTCTGGCAATGACGGAAAAAGTTTTTCCTTGATCAGCGAATGGCTGCTGCAGGCGCACTCACGGCAGAGACCGTGATGGAGGCTTTCTCCACATGGCCAGTCTGCTGCACGCTTCGGCTTGAGAGTTCCTGCTGCCGTAAAGCGGCGGCGGTGTTCGTGTCACCCTGTGCTTCAGCAGCTTGAGCCGCGACAAGCAGAGCACGTCGCATTCCCTCATAGTCCTGCGCATCCCGTCTCTTCTGTGTCAGGGACATGGCCTGTTCCAGCGCAAGTGCTGGCGCATGATTCAGGAGTGCCAGACGGGCCGCCAGATCCTGATGATCCAGCATGGCAGCCGGCTCTTTTGAGGGAGCCAACAACGCTTCCATGCGGGTCAACTGCGCTGTATCACCCTGATCCGAAGCCCCCAGACCAGCCAGATAAGCTGCACGATTGCGAATGCCCACATCAGGCGACTGAAGCGCCACGAGCGCGGATGCCTCAGAACCCGTCAGGTCATGCTGCCGATAGAGCGCTGCACTTCTGACAAGTTCCAGATCGCTGGTCTGACTGTACTGACGCAGCTTCAGGGCTTTTCCGGTGCGATCGAGCGCTGTCAAAGCATCGGCAGGCTTGTTTTCTTCCAGCAGGGCCGTCGCAAGATTGAAGCCCGCATCATGAATCTGGGCAGCATCATCCCGGATAAGCGCACGGTCCATCGCCGCACGGTACTGACTTTCGGACTGGTCTGGATGTCCAAGCTCAAAAGCGCTCCGCCCGGTGTCCATGGCGTTTTCATAAGCCTGATCCGGATCAGGCCCCTTCGTCACAGACGAGCAACTTGCCATGGCAAGACACAGCAGAATCATACGCTTCATGGACGGACAGCCTCCGCTGGCAGACGATGACTGGGCGCTTTCTGCGCTGTACCACCCAGCAACCATAGGCCCCTGAGCTGATCTGTCAGCTTGCGGAGGCTATTGGCACTCGCTTCCGCCTGCGTGATGAGCGCAGGAAGCTGGGCCGTTGCGGCGCTGGTATGGGTAATCGTTTCCTGCACCTGCGGCATGCTCTTGCGAAGGGTGTCCGTGGCCGATTTGGCATTGTCCATCGTGCCATCAGCTTTCGTCATGACACCCCCAAGCTGCTTTTCGATCGGCTGAAGGCGGGCAATAACTTCTGTAAGATTTTCCAAGGCCTGATTGGCTTTCTGAAGGGTATCGTCCTTTGAAAGAAGCCCCCCAACCGTGCCCTTGCCAGCCCGCATGTCCGTCAGCATGTCGTTGACCTGCCTGGTAATGGCCTGAACGCTATCCATGGCAGGGACGAGTTTGTTTCTCAGGTCCGTAACCGTCTGGGTGATCACGTCTGCCGGGTTTGCCTCTACCGTTGCGTTCAGCACGGCATAGCCCCAGTCCATGTCTTCCCCACGTCCACGACCTAACTCGATATAGCTGGCACCTGCCACCACGAAACGATGCCGGATCACCGCAGCACTATCCTGACGGATGAAGGGCACAAACTGTGGCTCGATATAGCCCTCGGCATACATGCGGCCAGTGCTGTTCAAATCCAGATGGCGAATTTCACCGGCATGCACGCCCATGATCTCAATGTCGTCACCAATAGCCAGCCCGGCCACGCCAGTTTCCGGCAGGACAAAGTGGATCTTCTTTTCGGGTGTCAGCCACTGCTTGAGAAAGCCGGCTTCTGCCACAGCCACAGCAAAGAGGACGATGGTCACAAGGACCAGCAATCCCACCCACTCATCCGCATAGCGGTTCTGGAAAAGCGGGCGGGCAGTGTCAGGGCGGCGTACGCGAAACATCAAGACCCTCGCATCGAAAACAGTCCATCATCATACAGTCGAAGGCGAATGGTCGCATCCGCTTCATATGCCCCCCAGCCGCTGTCATTCGGGGCAAGCCAGACAACAGCACACCCCCGGTCACGCGCATCCGTCAGAGCGGACAGAAAGGCGTTCATGAGCGGAGGGTTGGCACTTCCCATCGGATTTTCCAGCAGAAGAAGTGCAGGCTCCCCCAGAAACGCACGCACGCAGTCAGCGCGGCAACGATCCAGAGGAGACAGTTTGCCCGGAGAAACGACTGGCAGGCCAGGCAGACCAAACTGCATCCCCAGTTGCACAGCCTGTTGCATCAACCGTTCCTCGGGCACCCGAGTATGATGCAGTTGTGGCCAGAGAATGTTCATGTGGGTGCCATACAGGTCGATCCACCCGCCATTAGCCACCATCCGCCCGATCCGCCCCCGCAAGGCCGCAGCCCGGCGTTCATCCAGATCAGACCATTCAAGCCCCATACAGCGGGCAATTCCGTCATCCAGATCTACCAGCCCGACACACATATCGGCAAAGAGGCTGGCCTGTTGCATATCGCGACATTCAATCAGGGCGCAGTCCCCCGGATTTAGCCGCAAATTATAACGGACAGAGGCCAAACCACTGCCATCAAAGCGTGGACGAGCATCCAGCAACTCCAGAATAGGATCGAGGATGTTCAGTTCAGCGGGTGGGACTGTCTTTTCGTCGGCCATATCAACCGAGCCAGACGCTGAGGACGACGTTAATCGTCATGATGGACAGAATGCCACGCGCAAATCCTCGGGGCATCAGAGACGAAAGATCGTCTTCAGTCGTGGCATCCATCCCGGACAGGCACGAGCACACACCGACCGCAAAGCCACTGAAAATGAATTTGGCGGGAATGGCGAAATAGTCGACCGGGTGCATACTGCTCACCACCTGATCCAGAAACGCCCAGACCGGCATGGTGATGACACCTTCAACACGGCACACCGCATAACCGACCAGCAATGCCGTCAAACTGAAGATGATGCCTAGCGTGAACCCACTGATGGTCATGGCGAGACTTCGCGGAAGCAGAAACGCCACGAACGGGTCAATCCCCATGCCCGTCAGAACGCGCATCTGACCACCCGTCGTCAGGGTTCCCAGTTCCGTCAGCATCAACATCCCGGAACGCCCCAGAAGAATGACGCCAACCAGCACCGGAGCAATCTCCCGCACCATCACAGTGGACAGGATCGAGCCCGTCATCTGGGCCATCCCGGCAAAACCCAGCCAGTAAACGGCCTGCGCCACAATCCCAAACCCTGTGAGAGCGGCCGTCACCAACACACTCAGAAGACCGCCGCCTGTGGCCTGCTGAAGGGAGTGCCAGAATTCGATCCGCACAGTCCGGCGCCATGACGTCGGTGACAGACCAACACGAATAACGCCCCAGGAAGCACCAATCACCATCAGGGTGAACCGCATTTGGGTCCGGGTAAAATGCCCCAGGGTGCCCAGAGCATTCTGCACGCGCGGAATACGATCGAAGCGGGTTTTCATCGCCGCCCTGCCAGAATGAAGCTGCGGGTCACGCCGCTGTTTGGCAGATAGAACATGCCCCGGGCTCTGAAGAGGAAATGCTCCCGAAGCTGAAGATAGGCCTGTTCCGAAACCTGAATTGTCCCCGCATCCGGCGCGCTGGCGGCCAGAAGCTCAGCCACATTGATAGCCTCGCCCCACAGATTAAAGACGGACGGCTCCTTGCCGAGCATCGCCGCCATAACAGGGCCAACATCAATGCCCACGCGGAAGACCGGATCAATATCTACGGACGCCAGCAGTGACAGGCAGGCTTCACGGATGGACACCGCAGCATCCGCCAGACGCAGCACGGCACCCGGATCGGGCTCCTGCGAACATCCGCCAACCAGCACCAGACGGTTACTCACCACCTGAACAGAGAACAGTCCTGTTTCCCGGGCAATGCGTTGAATATCCTCGCTGAGCGACGAGACAACTTTCATGGCGCGTTCGGCGCTGTGGCTATCCATTGCATAAGGATCAGCAAAGGAAATCACCATGACCGGCACCTGCGGGTAAATCCCGCTTGGCACCACGCCGTCCTGAACACCCGAACCTGGTGGCAGGAGGAATCCCTCATCGTAACGCGTGTCTTTCAGCTCATGCAACACGCTCGGACGCGCCCCAGCCTGCTGGTCGCCCTGATCCAGAGCCTGGGAAAACCGTAGTGCCACGACAGACGAAACAATCGCGACAATATGCTCCATCGCATCTGCTCTGGAGGGGTCTTCCAAAACAATAACACCAACAGCCTGATGCCCACGCATAACCGGATGAAAGACGAGCGACTTGGCCTCGACGGATCGCATGATGATGCGCTGGAAATTCTGACTGCGCTCATCCTGACGCGCATCTTCAATGAAAAGGGAATGCCCTTCCATCAAAGCATCGAAAAGCTTGCTGTGCTCGCGTCTCGTAATCTCGATGCCCGTACTGTGAACATCCCGCACGGGATCAAAAGCGTCCTCGCACAGCAGACGTTCTCCGTCCGGCAGCAATCGCCAGAGGCTGGCCCGACGGGAGCCGGTCCGTGCTGCCAGAGCTTCGGTCAGGATCGGGACATCATGCGACGCTTCAAACAGATCCGGGGTACTGGCAATTTCATACAAAGAGGCATTTTCCGCACGCATCTGCTCACGACCAATTTCAAGCCGTTTGCGCAGGCGTTCGATACGCCGCCCCTGTATGATCAACCCGAGCGCCAGCAAAGAGGCCAGCCCGACGACCAGTGCCGAAAACCAGAGGTTCTGACGACGCGCCGTAACTGCAAAGTCCGAGAAATCGTTTTCTGGCGCATTCAGCAACAAAACCCAGCGCCTGTGCACGAAGGGAAGCGTCGCGGCGATGGTCACGTAATTCTTGTTGCGCGCCGTCACGAGGCCCGGCCCAGGTCCTTTGACCCTGAAAGTATTCAGAGCCCGAATGAAAACAGGCTGCGTCTTCGGATCAAGTTGCATATGGGCGGGATCAAAAGACGGCTCCGCCCCATCCTCGCCCATATTATGCCCGGCGATGATCTGCCCCTTCATGTCCACGATCACAGCTCGACCGCTGCGGCCAACCTGAAGCTCGTTAAGAAAAGACGTCAGCCGGTTCAGGGAAATATTGGTAGCAAAAACGGCGTGGTGCCCATCCTTCATCGGGAAGGCAATGGAAGCGGTGATGGTAAACTCGCGAGCCGCTAAATATGCGTAAGGGTTGGTCCAGTAGAGCGCTCCGTCTCCCCGTCCAATCCTTTTGATGGCGCCCTGAAACCATGGGCGCGCCGTGACATCATATTTGTCAGCCGGATCAAACGCCGTGCCCAGATATGTGCCATTCTGGTCCACGTATGTGTGCCGATAGACCTCATGACCATTCTCGACCTGAAAATGGGTCTGCTCGTAGTCCTTGCCGTGTCGTGTCACCATCCAGAACTGGCCCTGATCACTCGCCAGATAAAAGCTGTCCACCTGGGGCGTATGAGCCAGCATGGAACGGCCATAGAGCATGAACGAGTCTGGTGACGTATCCGTCAGCGGTGAACCAAACATGTCTGGGGCAATGCTGGCGCTATCAGATGCCGGAGACAGATAATTCCGGACCTCTTCCGTCACATACTTCTGCTGGCTGCGCAGCAGGTCCGAGGAAAGCGCAATCGCGCCCTGACGGGTGGTCCGATAGTTGTGCAGACTGATCGCAATAATGGCGGCAATGACCAGCAGCACACCAACAATAGGCCCAAGAAACTGCAGAACCTTTTGCCGGCTACTGGCTGGGCTACGTGTCGGATCAACAATCTCGGCAGCTGACAAGGGCGTGTTACTCCGGAAGCACGGATAGTCTGATGGTATTTCTGACAGGCTTTGACATGCCAATATCTCCTGCCGATTAATCTACCGCAACCCATACGATACTGAACGAACGCTCGAACCAGCAGGTTTTTTGCCTGCTTCCAATAAACTTTCGTCAATTCTTGCTCTGTACAAAGAGACAGCTTAATCCGTATCGTACAAGTCCTCTTTTATTCGCCTTCAGTCGGCAGCATATCATACTGCCCCGCCTTTCATTCACGCATGCCCCGGTGCCTCCCATGATTGAACTGCTCCCCCACCGCTCTGTTCTGACTTTTTCAGGCGCTGACAGAGCGTCGTTCCTGCAAGGGCTGATCACGAATGACGTTCAGTCCCTCTCACCTGGTAACGCGGTCTGGAGCGCCCTTCTGACGCCACAGGGCAGATGGCTAAGCGAGTTTTTTCTCTTCAGCGATGGCGATCGCATTCTGATGGACTGTCCGTCCGAGCATGCAGAAATGCTGGTCAAAAAGCTGTCACGCTTTCGTTTGCGCGCAGACGTCAAAATTGAATTGACAGCACTGCATGTCATTGTTGGTGCCACTGAGACGATACCACCTGAAGCGCTCAGCTCCGCGCCCGACCCACGCTGCGAGAATGCAGGGTGGCGAGCGATTGTCTCCCAGCCACCTGTCGAAACCACACAGGGCCATGACTGGCTGGACCGACGTCTCTCTCTTGGCCTTCCCGACACGGACGACTTCGAGAGCGAAAAAACACTCGCGCTGGAAGCCAATCTGGACCTGCTGCACGGCGTGTCATGGAAGAAAGGCTGCTACATGGGGCAGGAGTTGACCGCCCGCACCCATTATCGTGGTCTTCTCCGCCGCCGCATCCTGCCAGTCACGGTGAAAGACGGTACTTTTCCGGAAACAGGCGGCATTCTCACGATGGGTGACAAAGAGGTCGGTGAATTGCGCTCACGTCATGGATCGCACGCTCTGGCCCTTCTCCGGCGTGAAGCGTGGCTGTCGCCAGACCTTGCTTTTGAGGGCAAACCAGTCTCCGTTGTGTGGCCTGACTGGTTCCCTCTGGAGATGCGTTCGTGACCTATACCCCGCCTGCCCCCGCCATCGTCGATGACATCGTCAGCCAGACGAAATTCGATGCCAACGGCCTGATTTCCGCCATCGCGCAGGACACGAAAGGCGTCATTCTCATGCTTGCATGGATGAATGCGGATGCTCTGCGGGAAACACTTTTGACGGGACGTGTATGTTACTGGTCCAGGAGCCGACAGTCTCTCTGGCGCAAAGGTGAAACGTCAGGCCAGCAGCAGCATCTTATTGAAGCCCGACTGGACTGTGACATGGATGCCGTCCTGATGATTGTGGATCAGACTGGCGTCGCTTGCCACACCGGGCGTCGCAGCTGTTTTTATCATGGCGTTACACCAGACGGGCTGCGCGACACCACACAGCCCGAAATCAGCACCAAAGAACTATACGGTCACTGACTGACGTTAACTGGCACCGCCGCTCCCGGCAGCGGCCAACCCGGCATCATGAACGTTGCCGGGCAATTGTCCTGCACCTGCGGAGATGAGAGATAAGCGCCATTCCCCGGGAAGACTGAAAGCTTCTTCGGGTCCAGAGTGAACCAGAACTGCGTCAGGACAACCCGCCCCTCGTGGTCCGCTTCACACTGAAACTGCAGCGCTCTTTCCTCCCGAACGCCCGTGAGTTGCACGAACATCGACAGCAGATCGTCTTTCTTCACCTGAAAGCCGCTATGCTGTGCGAGCCACTGCCCATAGGCTGAAGACGCAAAACGATCCCGCAGGATCATAGACGTGACGAAGAACTTGTCAGCGTCATATCCGAAACAACGGGCATGCTTGGTATATTCATGCACATGCAGCGGGTGCTTGAGGTGTGGCACAACGCTTGCCAGCGCATTCTCAGTGGCAGGCTGAAGCTTTGGCGGCGCGTCGTCATGGTCATAAATATCGCACCCCTTCATCCACCATTGCTGCACTGGCACTGCCTGCGCTTCCAGGGCATGCGGCTCGGATGCCCATAGCCCGTGTAGCCCGATCAGATGGTTATGCGGTTGCCCCGTGAGGCATCCTCCGCCCGTTGCACAAAAGCCGGGCTGCCAGGTTAGGGCCAGTGTATCGTGGCTGAAATCCGCATGCGTGACGGGGGTCAAGGCTGGCCCAACAGGAGCCTGCGACGACACGCAGCCCCCCAGAACAAGCAGGGCGGCAACTACAAGACGTCTCATGCCTTCAGTCCTTTGGCGTGATGGCTCAGATGATCAGCAATGACGGTCTGGATAAACCAGTAGGAATGGTCACTGTCGTCATGCCGGCGCATGTTCAGCGCTTGCCCACATTCTTTTGCCGCTTCAACAAGGGCGTCCGGACGAAGGTCAGCGAGATACTGATCCTGAAGCCCCTGATCCACAAGAATTGAAGTCGGATGCTTATGCCCGCTCCGCAGCAAAAGCGTGGGATCACATTCCTTCCACTTCGCAGGGTCTCCACCGAAATAGGCATCAAAGGCTTTTCGCCCCCAGGGAATAACGCTGGGATGACAGATGGGCGCGAGGGCCGAGACTGTTTTCCAGAATTCCGGATGGTTTAGAGCTTGATTGAGAGCTCCCATGCCGCCCATGGAGTGGCCCAGGATCCCGCGTCGATTTCCATCCAGCGGAAACAGGCTTTCGGTCAGAGCGGGAAGCTCCTTCTGGATGTAGCTCTCCATCTGGTAATGGGCACTCCATGGCGCGTGCGTCGCATCTACGTAGAACCCAGCCCCGGTTCCTAAGTCATATTCATCATCTTCACCGGCTGTTCCGGTGTTCCGCGGAGACGTATCAGGCGCCACAAGCGCAATGCCGTGTTCCGCAGCGAAACGAACGGCATTGGACTTGATGAGAAAAGTCTCATGCGTACAGGTCAAACCGCCGAGAACATGGATAACCGGAACCTTTTCGCCTGCCAGAGCCTCTTTGGGCAGAAAAATCCCAAAAGTTGCAGGTACGCACAGTTCAGCCGACTGATGCCTCAGAAAACGGACAGACCCGCCACAACAGGCATGCTGCCCCAGCGTCTCAACATCAGCCATGCTCAATACTCCACCACGCTGCGGATGCTCTCGCCGCGCGTCATGAGGTCAAAACCGTGATTGATTTCGGAGAGCTTGAGTTTGTGGGTGATGAGGGAATCAATGTCGATCCGTCCATCCATGTACCAGTCCACAATCTTGGGAACATCCGTGCGGCCTCTCGCCCCACCGAAGGCTGAACCGATCCAGCGGCGACCCGTCACAAGCTGGAATGGGCGCGTGCTGATTTCCTGCCCTGCCCCGGCCACGCCGATCACGCAAGACACACCCCAGCCACGATGAGCACTTTCCAGAGCCTGCCGCATAAGGGTGACATTCCCCACACATTCGAACGTGTAGTCTGCGCCGCCGCCGGTCATCTCAACCAGATGCCCCACCAGATCACCGTTCGGGCCCAGGTCCTTTGGATTGACGAAGTCCGTCATGCCGAACTCGCGGGCCATCTGCTCCCGGGCCGGATTGACGTCAATACCGATGATGCGTGTCGCCCCGACCATCTTGGCGCCCTGAATGACATTCAGGCCAATCCCGCCAAGCCCAAACACGGCGACAGTCGATCCCGGCTCCACCTTGGCCGTGAACATGACTGCCCCGAGGCCAGTCGTGACACCGCAACCAATGTAGCAGACCTTGTCGAACGGCGCGTCAGGACGAATTTTCGCAAGGGAAATTTCCGGGAGAACCGTAAAATTCGCGAAGGTCGAGCACCCCATATAGTGATGGATGGACTGACCCTTGTATGAAAACCGGGATGTCCCATCCGGCATAACGCCCTTGCCCTGCGTGGAGCGGATGGACGTACACAGATTGGTCTTGCGAGACAGGCAGGACGGGCACTCACGGCATTCCGGCGTGTAAAGCGGTATGACGTGGTCGCCCGGCTTCAGATGTTTGACGCCTGGCCCCACTTCCCGAACGATGCCCGCGCCCTCATGCCCGAGAATAGCCGGAAAGAGGCCTTCAGGGTCCTGCCCGGAGAGCGTGTACTTGTCCGTGTGACACAGACCAGTCGCCTTGATCTCAACCAGAACTTCACCCGTTTTCGGGCCTTCAAGCTGCACGGTGTCAATTTCAAGAGGCTTTCCGGCCTCAAAGGCAATCGCGGCGATGACATCCATCTGAACTGGCTCCCTGATATATTGTGTACAAAGTGTCTCATGAGGGAAACGGGACGCAAGAGCCGCGTTACGCTTTACACTCTTTTCCTGCCCTGACACTTGACGCTCGAAAGGTTTCTTTTCCGGTTCGAGTGGCAAAAGAGTGCAAGAGAGTGGACATCTTTTGGTGTTGGCCGGTCACACTTTTCACGGTTAGTTTCACCGGCCATACCGTTTTCAGGCAAGGAGCACAGGCTTGATCGTCAATCGCCAACACGGGCTAGCCATTCTTTTCAGAGAGTCCTTGCCACCTCTTCTGATTCTGGCGCTCTGGGACCTCGTGGTCGTCATTCTCTTTCAGATCTATCATCAGGAGTGGATGGACCAGCCAGCGCTGCCAATCTCTCTCATGGGCTCCGCACTGGCCATTTTCCTGGGCATGCGCAACAACGCGGCCTATGCCCGATGGTGGGAAGGACGAACCCTCTGGGGCTCCATCACGAACAACTGCCGGTCGTTTGGCCGTGAGGCTGCATCCCTGCTCGGCGGGCGGCCTGACCTGGCCAGATTGATGGCAGCCTACCCGCATGTCCTGCGCGCAGCTCTGCGTGGCGACAAGACGGGCGAGGAAGTAGATCGCCTTCTTCCGTCCGACATCCGTGAAAAAGTCTTCGCCTGCTCCAACACGGCCAACGCCCTGCTTTACCAAATTGGCCTTGGTGTACAGCAGGAAGTGGCTCTCAAGAATATTGACGGCGCCGTCCATGGCACCGTGGACCGCATCCTGTCCGACATCGCCAATGCGCAGGGCGGTCTTGAGCGTATCCGCAATACGCCGCTTCCGGTGCAGTATTCGGTCATTCCCGAAATCGCAACGCATCTTTTCTGTATCATTCTGCCGCTTTCTGCCGTGCAGACCCTTGGGTGGATTACCCCGCTTGGTTCCAGTGTCATCGGGCTTCTGTTCCAGATGCTGGATCGCAGTGGCCGTGACCTGCAGGAACCGTTTATTGCCAGCGTTCATGCCCTCCCAATGCACACGATGGCGCGGACAATCGAGCGTGACCTGCTTCAGCCGATTGGCGAGCCTGCTCCAGGCGTCATTCAGTCCAAGCACGGCGTTCAGCCCTGATTGGACATGATAGTGCAGGACAGGAGGGGGTTTTTCTGGTATCATCTGTGGCTATGAACACCTTCAAGACCCCCCCGAAGGGCGGCATGACCGACGAAATGGCTCGTGCCGCAGCCAAGTACACCGCCCGTCAAACCGACCCTGAACACGGCACTGACCCGTTCAGCGAAGGTGACTCCATCGTCTATGCCGCCCATGGCGTAGGCCGCGTGGAAAAGATTGGTATGGTCGAAGTGGCCGATACCATGATCGAGATGATCCAGATCTCGTTCCCCGGCAACCAAATGATGCTCCGCATTCCGCTTGCGAAGGCCCGTAAGGCTGGCCTCCGCAAGATCGTGACGCGGGATATCGTGGACAAGGCGATGACGGTCATCAAGGGCAAGCCGCATGTCAGCAAAGGCATGTGGGCCCGTCGTGCTGTCGCCTATCAGGAAAAGATCAACTCCGGTGATCTGATCCAGATTGCTGAAGTTCTTCGTGATCTGCGTCGTAACGTCGACAGCCTTGATGGCAGCTTCTCCGAGCGTAAGCTGTTCGAAGCTGCACAGGAGCGCTTTGTTGCGGAAGTTGCCGTTCTCGAAAATACGGACCCTGCAACGGTCCTCGAGAGCCTGACCAAGACCATGAAGGCCGCCTGAGCCTTCCAGAATTCTGTGATGTTTTCGCGTAATTACGAAAACATCACAGTTTGAAAAGCATCCTTCAGGCCGTTTCCGCGTTGGCGACACGGAAGGCCGCTCCCGGATGCCCTATCCCATCTTTAAATCACTGACGTTCAAGGAGAGGTGAGGACCTATGCCCGCCCCTTACAGCAATCGTTTCGCCGGCAAGAAAGTACTCGTTACGGGTGCGTCCCAAGGTATTGGTGAGGCAACAGCCTTACGCTTTGCAGAAGAAGGCGCTCAGGTTGCGCTGAATGGCCGCAAGGAAGACAAGCTGATTGCTGTCCGCGACAAGCTTCCAAAGGTTTCTGGCGGTGAGCACCCGATCGCCACGGGTGACATCTCCAAAGAAGAAGACGTCCGCCGCCTGATGCGCGAAAGCATTGAGGCCATGGGTGGACTGGATGTGCTGGTTTGCAATGCAGGCTATCAGATCCCTTCCCCGTCTGAAGACATCAAGCTCGAAGACTTTGAAGGCGTGATGGCCGTCAATGTGACGGGCGTGATGCTACCCTGCCGCGAGGCCATCAAGTACTGGCTCGAAAACGGCATTCAGGGCGCGATCATCGTGAACTCCTCTGTGCACCAGATCATCCCGAAGCCTCATTATCTTGGTTATTCCGCCTCCAAAGGCGCCGTGGGCAACATCGTCCGCACGCTGGCTCTGGAATATGCAAGCCGTGGCATCCGCGTGAATGCAGTCGCGCCTGGCGCAATCGTGACGCCGATCAACATGTCCTGGATCAACGATCCAGAGCAGTACAAGAACGTGGCTGACCACATTCCGATGAAGCGCCCGGGTGAAGGACGTGAGATCGCGGATGCCGTCACATTCCTGGCCGCCGAAGACAGCACCTACATCACGGGTCAAACCCTCTTTGTTGATGGCGGCCTGACGTTGTATGGTGACTTTGAAAAGAACTGGTCCTCGTAATTTATGACATCTTCCCTCACTGTTCTCATCATTGAAGATGATTTTCTGATCCGGACCTGTCTTGTGGAGTTTCTGCAAGACAGTGGGATTACAGTGAGGGAAGCCAGTAACTGCGCGGAAGCCATTGCCTGTATTTCCGCTGAACGCAGCCTTGATGCTCTCGTGGCAGATATGTCTCTTCCTGATGGCGACGGCATGAACCTCAGCCATCAGGCCAGAGAAAAATGGCCTGATCTCCCCGTGATTTACATTAGTGGTCACGGGGACCTTCGACGGGATGAAGCCTCTGACAATCCGGCTCTGGCCCGCTTTATCTCCAAGCCTTATTCGCTTGCAGCCATTCTGAAAGCACTTCGGGAGATGGCTGACCCTGTTTCAGGATAACACTGTGACGGCTAGCCAAAGTACTTCTACGACGGACGGTGGGGCCCTCACCCGCGCTGAAAACGCCATACAGGCAGGCAATCCGAAACAGGCACTGGACATTCTGCGACCACTCCCCCCGAGTGACGCCGTTCATCTGGCGAAGGGCCGTGCTTTTTTCCGTTCCGCTCAGTACGCGCAGGCTGCGATAGAACTTGAAGCAGCGAGCAAGCCTTTCGGCGGCCATGCCATCACCGCCCTCATTGAGGAAGCAGCCTCCCTTCGGCGCCGGGCTGATCTGCTCCTGCTTATCAAGGAATGCCGTCGCCTCTCCCCGCAAGACACACGTCTTCTGGATGCCTACGGCACAATTCTGATGCATATGGGGCGCTTCGATGAAGCCGATGTCGCCTTCCGCGAGAGCCTGCAAAGACGCCCTAACGATAAAAATACCCTTAACCTTCTCGTCATGAACCTAACGGAACAGGGCCGGTTTGACGAAGCGTTATCCATTATGGATGACCTGCGCCGCCAGCATCCGGAAGATTGGAAGATCGGCTGCAATACAGCTGCTATCCTGAACAACATCGGCAGGCTGGAAGAATCAGCTAACGTCTATCGAGAGACCATCCCGCTCGCTCCATACGAACCAGCGCTGCGACTGAACCATTCCATTGCCATGCTCAAGAGCGGTCGAATGGCGCAAGGATGGACAGAACATGAATGGCGCTTTGGCGTCCCCGGGCACACTAACCTGCCCAAAGACACCCTCCTGCCCAACATTTCCCCGACTCTCAATCTTCAGGGCAAGCGCGTGCTCGTCACGCAAGAGGAAGGACTGGGTGATACGTTGATGTATCTTCGGTACATCCCTGCGCTGGCACGAACAGGTGCAGTTGTGCACATCTGGGGATCTTCAACACTGGCAGATCTGTGCCGTCGCGTTGAAGGGGTAGCCGTTGTTCAGCATGGCGGCGAGGCCCCTGCTTTTGACTATCACTGCCCCTTCATCAGTCTTCCCCGCGCATTCTCGGCCACACCTGACGCCATGGGCGCTCCCGTGCCTTATCTGACGGCTGACCCTGGCAAGGCGTCTCAGTGGAAGAAATCCCTGAAGGCTGATCGTAATCTGCGTGTTGGTCTGGTCTGGGCCGGCGGCGCACGCCCGGAAAACACTGGCGCGCAGATGGTGGACCGTCAGCGGTCAATGCCTCTTGCGGCGCTGGCACCCCTCGCGGATGTAGAAGGCGTTACGTTCTACTCCCTGCAGAAAGATGACGCAGCGCTTCAATGCCTGGATTTCCCGGCCCCGCTGGTGGACTTCATGCCCCAGTGTCTGGACATGGACGACACAGCCGCCCTGGTGTCCTGCCTTGATCTGATCATCTCCGTGGATACGTCCATGGTTCATCTGGCTGGAGCGTTAGGCAAACCGGTCATCATGATGGACCGCTTCAACAACTGCTGGCGTTGGCTCCACGAGCGCGAAGACAGTCCGTGGTATCCACAGATGCGGATCGTCCGCCAGACTCGTTTCCGGGAATGGTCGGACGTCGTGACCCGCGTAAAGGTCCTTCTGGAAGACGCCGTTCAGGCTCAGTAATCAAATCCGTAAGACAGACCCACACTTGAGCCGGGATCGTTCTCTGGCGTGGTAAAGCCTGTCACCTGGCCGCCCGTCCCGACTGTCGTATTGAGCTTCAGCCGCTTGGTCAGATCAATCTGGACCTGAGCCTGCGTACCGGAGCCAGAGGTGGCCTGTTTTGCGCCGACATACACGCCCTTCATAACGTATTTGCCCGCTTCAACGCTGGTCCCACCATTATCAACGCCACCGCCACCACCGACAGCCAGTCGGTCCAGGCCAAGGGCATTCCGCACCTTCCCAAGTGGATCGAATGATGACCCGCCGGCAAGCTGTGCGACGGCGGCAGCAAGCTCTGCAAGCTGCGTTGTGGAAAGTGAATGGGCATCCGTTCCGAACAGCAGAATGGCCATGACTTCATCGCGAGGCTGAGTCGGTACAGACGAGAAGTCGATCTTCGGCGCACTGGCATAACCCGTGACAAGAAGGCTCGCGAGCGTTCCCTTTGCATTACGGTCCGCGCGGAAATCCAGTGTCGGGTCCAGCTTGTGATTAACGCCTGTTCCGTTGAACGCGACGCGACCATGCGTGAAGTTCAGGTTAATTCCGGCCAGATTAAAGTTGCCCCGCTTGAGATCGAAACCCCCTGTAATGGACGGGGCGCTACTCGTGCCGCGCACATGCAAGCGGCCCTGCATTTCCGCATCCAGACCATGCCCCTGGACCACAAACTGTCCCGGCGAAATTACATCAATCCCCAGCCCGATGATGAGGCTGCTGGTATTGTCAGGCGCTTTCTGCCCCGGCCGGACTACGTCAAGCTGCGCGACCGATGCTGGCATCGAGTTTGGAATATTGACCGTCACGCTTGGTAGAACAATCTTCCCATCCACATCCACACGCGTCGTGGCCTGACCGTGGATGTGTAGGTCCGTGTTGATGACGGCTGTTACAAGATCACTTGAGACAGGGCGGGCCTTGTCGGAAATAACCTTGATGTCCACCGGAAGACCGGGACGGAAAATCCCAACCGTTCCATCAAGTGCGATCGTTCCCGGCCCGGCGTGAGCCAGAACATGCTCCAGCGTAAGGCTATCGCCCGAAGCGACAACGGCACCATTGATATCCGTCAGACGAACACCCTGTGCATAGTGGTCAAATGAAACGTTCTGGAGCTCTACACGCCCCGTCGCCCGTGGCTGGCTAGCCGTCCCGGCGACGTTCAGATTGATGCCAACCTGCCCTTTCGTCGCCATTCCACTCGCACCGAGCACGCCATTGGCAACAGAAAGATCGACATGACCTGTTGTCGCCAGTGCAATTGCTCCTTCCTTGGAAAGAGGCGCTGTTCCCCGAACAGCCAAGGCAACTTTCGGCCCCGCTCCAAGCGTCACATCAACTTTGGCCGTCTTTCCGGCCAGACCGATATTGGCCAGAATTTCAGCTGCTGGCAGTGATGCTGCGGGGCCTGTCTGCATTTTCAAGCCATGCGCCGTCAGCGCGACAGTCCCGGTAGGAGCGTCAATCGTTCCCGCCAGATTGGCCTTCGCAGAAATGACACCACTTGCAGCAAGTTCGGGGGCAAAAGGCTTGGCTATGGCAGGCGTCAGTCGGTCAACTGTCGCCGTCAGAGCCAGACGAGGTTTGATGGACCCGGCAATATCAATCGTTGCAGGCGCAACACCCTGCGGAGCCAATGTCGCCCGCAGATGATCAACCCCCATGATATCTCCGAAAGAGACATTCGCAGGGCCACCCAGCCGGATATACTCTTCCTTGGCCATGGCCGTCAGACGGTCCACGCGCACCGTCTTTTTGGGCAGGTTGAGCAGAACCGCCGCATCCACGTTGGCCGGAGAACCCATGACGTTCTGAAAGGCACCATTCAGGGTCACCGCCATGGCGGACTGAGGACCTTTGACTGTGGCATGAGCCTTGCCGGTGATGTCCTGAGAGCGGACACCCGTTAGATCCAGCGTCAGATCTGGAGTAGGATCATCAATCGGGTTGGAAATCGTTCCTTTTAGATTGAGAGCCTGCACACTGGCCTGAGCCATGGCGAGTGCACCGTCCAGCCCCAGCTTGACCTGCGGCGGCGCGCCCTGTGGTTCAGTCGTATGGATGGCCAGCGCCAGGTGACCTTTGATGGCCTGCCCAATCAGTCGCTGGAAATCCGAAAGATTTTTGATGCTGACGTCCAGATCGCCCAGCGGCACTTTGGCGCCATTTGGAAGGCGGAGTTTCCCCTGCCCCGTCAGGCTGTTCCAGCTCAATTTGTTCAGATCGAGATGGAAAGCACCGTCATCCGTTTTCTGAACATCTGTATCCAGCGCCAGCGGGGCATGATCCAATGTTCCATGTGCAGTCAATGTACCTTGCGGCCGGCCGGGCAAATGCTGGAAATCAGCATCCAGCGCGACGGGGCCCTTGGCGACATCCTTGGTGCCGAACTCACCCTCAAGCCCTGCTTTGACAGCCAGATCATCGGTAGGGCCATCGGCCGTTGCCGTCAGGGTCATGTTGCCCAGAAGTGCTGGGCTGGCCTGCCGCAGATCAGGAAGAGCAACCGTTGCTTTGGTTTGCATCGTGTTGCCATGCGCCAGATCGACAACGGCAGACACCAGTAAATGAAGCGCCTGACCGTCCAGACCAAAACTCTTCACCGTCAGAACATTGGCGGGTGACTTGCTGAGCTGAAGCGCAAGATGACCATCCTTGCCAATCAGATGGAGAGCCTGTGGCTGGCCACCCGTAACAGAGATCGTGCCTGAGCTCTCAAGTGTCAGATCATCATGAGCAGTCACTGGCATGGCGAAGTCAGCAGCAAGGGCCGCGCTACCACTCAGATCCGTACTTCCGATCGCTGCAAGAGGATGCAGATCTGGCAGCGCCAGTGTCACATGCCCCTTCGCCGCTGGCTTGACATCAACATTGGCCGCGACGTGCATCAAAGGATGGTCAATCCTGGCGACAACCGGAAGTGTCGCTGCCAGAGGATGAGCCGTCACATCCAAGGTCAGAGGCGCCGAAGCCAGAAGTGTTGGCCGACTTCCCGGAATCCGCAGACCATCCAGAGCTGCTTGCAGATGTGCAACGGTATCTTCTGGCTTTGCGGTTTCCGTGCCATCGAACGTCGCGTGCAGATGGCCGATGGATGCGCCGCCAGCAGTCAGAGCATCAATATCCAGCAGCCCCTGTCCGGCAGGAGCCTTGAGCGGACCGTGCAGATCCGTGTTCAGGGCAATCGCATTCCAGCCAATGCCAGGCTTCAATGTCATCGCAGGGGCATTGGCCTTGACGTGCAGGTTTGCGATGTTGGCGTAGAGATTGATCTGCCCTGTAGAAGATGCCGTAATCGGTCCAGCACTCAGGCCGAAATCAAGGGCCGCCGCCGTGCGGGGGCCTGCAAGGTTCAGATGCATGTCCACAGGATCAAGCTGCGGAAGCTGTCCGAGTGTGGTTGCAAAGCCGTTGACACCTTCCTTGAAGGTAACGGCGAGAGCCAAACGATCTTTCGGCGTCTGGGCTGAAAGCGTAAGTCCCCCGGACTCATCCAGACGGGCCAGTTGCAGGGCAATGTCCATCTTGGGCAATGTCTGCATCGTCACGCCATTCAGGAATGGCGCGATAGACGCAATATGAGCGTGACCGTTCAGGCTGAATAGCGTTGCCTTGCCCGTGAAATCAGGACCAATTTCGATCCGACTGACTTTCAGGACATCCAGATCAACCTGAATATTCAGCTTTGATGGGCTGGAACTGGCTTGGGTTTCAGTCGTCTCTGCCGTTGTGTCAGAAATCGGTTTACGCAAAAGAGCGAGGCGCTCAGCGCTCAGAACCTTGACGTGCGCATCCATGCCCACAAGGGACAGGGGCGACCAGCGCAGTTCAAAATTATCCAGTTCGAGCCAGACGCCCTTGCTGTCCTTTACTGCTAGCCGGGCAAGCTTCAAATGCTGCGGAAGCGCACCGGACAGACCGGAGATCTGCACCATTCCACCTGTGAGTGGACTGACCTTCTGTTCAATCAGGCGTTGGCCTGGACCGATGTTGATCCCGACAAGAACGACAACCAGCGCCAGAACAACCAGCCCGAGCGGAACGCCAATAACGAGAGAGACGATCCAGAGAATAATCCTGCGGGCGCGCATCAGAATGTCTCTCCAAGACCAATATACAGTTCCCATTTGTCGCCGTAGGCCGGTCTGTTCATCGGCAGCGCGACATCGACACGAATTGGCCCGATAGGAGTGAAATAGCGCACCCCTCCGCCATAACCCACGCGAAGTGTTCCCTGTCCGGGGCGGGAACCTGTGCCGACCTGTCCAGCGTCCACGAACCCTGCCAGACCGAGGTTCATGGGCAGTCTCTGCCTGAACTCAACTGTCCCAGCATCCAGAGAGGTGCCACCGATCGCATATTTCGTGTGACCATATTGCGGGCCTACACCCTGATATCGGAAGCCACGTACTGTCGCCGGTCCACCCGCATAGAGCCGTTGATCTGGCGGGATCTGATACGTCGAAGCGCCCTGCACAGACCCAACAGTTCCACGAACTGCGATAACGCTCTTGCCCGGCTTCGTCAGGCCGATCTTGGCCAGATCGAAATAAGTGGAGACCTGCGCGGACAGTAGTGTGAAGAACGATGTTCCGTTCTCCAGCGACACAGAAGGTGTGGCAGACAGAGAGGCCCGAACACCATGCGTGGCCGGATCAATCGGATTTTCCAGCTGAGTGCTATCGTAGGCCGCACTGAGAGGCGCCGATACGATGAAGTAGCTCCGTGTATCGCCGAACTGCTGGATCTGCTCCTGCATGCCCATCAGGCCGCCGGACACATACCAGAACTTGCCGAGACGACGTCCGATGCCACCACGGATGAGGAAGGCGGTCTGATGATAGGAGTACAGAAGCTGACGAATAGCTTCGACACGCAGACTCAGGTTTTGGTTCTTATGCAGGAAGTCCGGTTTGCTGAAGTCCGCGTAGACATCATAGCCCAGCCCCTGCTGGGCTGACCCTCCAAGACCCGTAATGAGCGCTGTGAGCTTGAGCTGCTCTGCATTGCCCAGCAGATTATGGTGCGTCCAGGTTGCACCGGCACGTCCACCGAGATCTGTCGAATACCCGGCCTGCACCGCAACAGTGCGTCTTTTTGCTTCCTTGAAGCTGAAATTGACCGGCATGGCCTGAAGAACGCCAGGCATGAGCGTCTGGCTTGCGGGAAGTGTGATGATGGGCGGCGCGTTATGCACCTGAACGGAAGAGAACACGCCGACTGCTGCCAGATCCTGACGGGCAGCTTCAATCTTGGAGGGCTGGTAAAGCTGCCCTTCCCGGATCGTCAGACGCCGCCGCAGAAAGGACTGATGCACACGCTTGAGGTCATCCATCCCGATTGGACCGATGACAACCTTCGGCCCTTTCCCCACACGGAAGACAATATCAAGGGTCTCATCATGCGGCTGGAGATAGGCCAGCGGCGTAGAGACATCCGCGACGGCGTACCCCTCTTCCTGCAACTGGGTCAGCAGGTTGCCCTGGGCAGCCAGAACGTCCGAAGCAATCGCAGGCTGGCCTGCCTTGAGCTTAAAGGCTTTCTGTTCATCAGATGTAAGCTCGACCGGCACTCCCTGCCCCGCGGCCTGCCCGGAGGTATCAACCGCTCCCATTTTGTCGGCAGTCTGAGCTTTACTCGAGACCGGCGCCGCACTTCCTTTGGGGGATGGCGCTGTTTTCGAAGCGCCGGAAACGTCCGGTTGAGGCTCTGCTTTCGGTGGCGGTGTCGTCAGGATAATTTTCCCAAGGCGGAACTGGTTCCCCTTGCTGACGGAAATCGTGATGGTGACTTTGGCGTCTTGGGGAAGAGTGTTCAACACGTCCGGCACGGCCGGATCACGTCCGTCTAACTCTCGTGCTCCCGCCTTGATAAGAATTGTAACCGTTCCGGCATAATACCCCTGAGACTGCAGTGCCGTGTCCACACGGTCATAATCTGACCGGATACGGCCAGCGAGGGCATAGGGCCCGACGGCATGCGTATTCTGAAGCGATTGCAGCTGGGAGGACGCATTTACAGCGGCATCAAGATCAGCATTCTTCGTTGGCTGTATCGTGACCTTGTAGGGAACAGCCTGTTCAGCAGTTTCGCCGGCGACAGGCGCCGTATCTGCCTTGGCCTTGGGCGCATGACAGCAGACTGCCATTGCCCCAATGGCAAGAGAAAGGGAAACAGCAGATGAGCGACCGCGTGACTTCACCGGAGGTCCTGATAATCCGTTTTGAGAAATGATCGACCCCGAAGAGGCCGAACCACGAAAAGCGAACCGATCGGATGTGGCCGCATACCCTTGTGGCAGTACCCCACGACGCACTGTCAAGTCCATGACAGAAAGACCTTTCGAGGCAGGTATACAATGTTCGTAAGACAAACGAGATTGTCTCCAGCGCCTGAAATCCTTATCACTCAGCACCCATGCCCCATCCTGATGCTCAGCCACCACTCGGCCGCCGTCGCCATAACCGACCGATCATTGACGAAAGTGTCAATTTTCCGGCCGAACAGGCAACGACCCAGTTCTCTGCTTTCAGCCGCACTGCCTGTGTGGCAAGGCTTGCAGCTGTTCTGATCTGGGCATTCTGGGTCTCTATCATCCAGTTCGTACTCATTCGCCTTCCTGGCTCCGGCAAGATTCGGGTGCCTCGGATTTTCTGGCGCATGATCAGCCGTATTCTCGGCTTGCAGATCCGCATCGTCGGCACGAGAGCCGGAAAAATCCTGAACGCCAAGGACGTCCAGCGCGGAGAACGTCCTATTATTTATGTCGCGAACCATTGCTCGTGGCTGGATATCCCTGTTGTTGGCGGCACGCTTCACACTGTTTTTGTTGCGAAAGGTGAAGTTGGCTCCTGGCCACTGATCGGCACCATCTCACGACTGGGCAGAACAATATTTGTAAGCCGCAACAGGCAGAATACTGGCAAAGAGCTACAGGAAATGACCGAACATCTCTGGAATGGAGATGACATCGTTCTGTTCCCTGAAGGAACATCGACGGACGGCTCCCGTGTTCTGCCCTTTCTGTCCTCGTTCTTTGCTGTCGCAAAGCCTGGACGGCTTGATCAGGCTGGCATGCCAAAGCCTCCACCAACGCTCGTCCAGCCTGTGTCTATCGTTTATGATCGTCTGGAAGGGCTGCCAGTTGGCCGCAGCCGCCGATCCGTTTTCTCCTGGTACGGAGACATGGATCTGACGCCTCACCTGTGGTCTTTCTGCCAATGGCGCTCGATGCGGGCTACAATTCTGCTCCATCCACCACTGGACCCGGAAAATTTCCGTTCCCGGAAAGAGCTGGCAAACGCCACCTTCAAAGCCGTCAGCGAGGGCGCGGCAAAGCTCAGACAGGGACTTGTTCCTGACGACCAGAACTGAGCCCGAGTTATCTTTGGATCAACCCAAGGTTTGTCTTGACTTGCAGGCGAGCGCCGCGTCACTTTCAGTTTCATTGATGGGAGCAATTCAGCGTCCATCCGGAGATGGTGATGCCGCTTCAGGTCAGTCTGACATGCCGGTCCAGTCTCATGTTTGACCTTTCCTCTGTCAGGGTGGGCTTGACCCCGCTGCCCGCAGCCCTGATGTGTGTGCCTGATATTGCCAGCCCCGGATTGAAACCTTGACCACCGAGACTTCCGCCTCCGCGCCCGCCCCTGCCGAACGTGCCCGTCATGGCCTGCATGTCATTACATGGGGCTGTCAGATGAACGTCTATGACAGCGCGCGCATGGCCGATGTCCTGCGCCCTCTGGGATATGGCCCTGTCGACACGCCTGAGGCTGCTGACATGGTGATTCTCAACACCTGTCACATCCGTGAACGGGCTACGGAAAAGGTTTTTTCCGAGCTTGGCCGGCTGCGCAAAATTCGTGATGAACGCATTGAGAATGGTCAGGATCGCAGCATCATTGCTGTCGCTGGATGTGTGGCACAGGCCGAAGGAGAAGAAATCCTTCGTCGTGCGCCGTACGTCGATCTGGTGCTTGGGCCTCAGACGTACCATCGCCTTCCAGAAATGGTGGCTCGGGCCGCACGCGCTGGTGGCGCTGTCATCGAAACAGACTTCCCGGCCGAACAGAAGTTTGACTTCCTGCCCGCCGAAGCTGCGCCGCAATCTTCAGGCAATCTCACTGCCTTTCTGACCATTCAGGAAGGCTGCGACAAATTTTGTTCCTTCTGCGTTGTTCCTTACACGCGAGGCGCGGAAACCAGCCGTCCCGTTGCGTCAGTCATGGCAGAAGCCCGCCGGATGGTGGCTGCAGGCGTTCGGGAAATCACCCTGCTGGGGCAGAACGTCAACGCCTATCACGGTGATAATGGCCAGGGCGGAAGCGCAACACTGGCTGAGCTGGCTGCCGAGCTGGGCCAGTTGGATGGGCTGGATCGCATCAGGTACATGACTTCACACCCGCGCGATGTGGACCAGAGCCTCATTGACGCGCACCGTGATAACCGTGCCCTGATGCCTTTCCTCCATCTGCCGGTTCAAAGTGGTTCGGACCGCATCCTGAAAGCCATGAACCGTGGCCACACGGCGGATGAATATCGCGAGAGTGTCCGTCGCCTGAGGGAAGCTCGTCCAGACCTGGCACTGTCTTCTGATTTTATCGTGGGACATCCCGGTGAGACAGAGGAAGACTTTGAAGCGACAATGCAGCTTGTCCGCGATATCGGCTTCGCCATGGCCTACAGCTTCACATATTCCCCCCGTCCCGGCACCCCAGCCGCTGGCCAGCCTTTTCAGGTGGCCGAAGACGTGAAGACCCGTCGGCTGGCAGAGCTTCAGGCCCTTCTGCGTGAACAGCAGGATGCGTTCAATGCAGACATGGTCGGCACGGTTCAGGATATTCTCATTACGGGGAAAGGCCGCAAGCCAGGACAGCTCTCCGGCCGGTCTCCGTATCTCCAGCCCGTTCATTTCGAAGGGCCGGACCATTTGATTGGCACCATCGCCAAGGTCGCCATCACCACTCGCATGACCAACTCACTTGGTGGAACCCTCATCCGGGAGACAGCCTCCGCTTGCTGACAACACCCCCGACGCGCTCCGTCGCCGCCCCTGGTGGTACCGAAGGCAATCGCACCGTCGCATTGCGCTTCAATGACAATATTCTCCTTCAGAGACTTCTGGGAGATCATGACAGACACCTCGTCCAGCTTGAGGAGGGGTTCAATGTCAGGCTTTCATGCCGCGGCAACAAAATCGCTATTTCAGGCGAAACGGATGCCGTAGGCCGCGCTCAGGCGGCTATCGTCGCGCTGTACAATCAGCTCGAACAGGGCGGCACTATCGACAGCTCGCAGGTTGATGGTGTGATCCGAATGACTGCGCTGCCTACACGGCATCACGAACGCCAACGCGCTGCTGTTCCGCCAGCCCCACCTTCCAGGCAGCAACAGCCTCGTCGCGAAGCAGTTCAGCACAAACCTGCCCCTCAAAATTTCCAGACTTCTCCGACGTCTGCTCCTTTAACCGATCTTCCGGCCATTCGCACCAAACGCGGTGTGATTGCTCCGCGGTCTCATGGGCAGGCCGCATATATGGAAATGTTGGGCCGGACCGATCTGGTTTTCGGAATTGGCCCTGCCGGAACCGGCAAAACCTATCTGGCTGTTGCTCAGGGCGTTGCCATGCTTCTTGCCGGACAGGTGGACCGGATCATTCTTTCCCGCCCGGCTGTGGAAGCCGGCGAGCGTCTGGGCTTCCTGCCCGGCGACATGCGGGAAAAGATCGACCCCTATCTTCGCCCGCTTTACGATGCCCTGAATGATATGATGCCGGGTGACCAAGTCGTGCGACGGATGGGCACGGGCGAGATCGAAGTTGCCCCGCTGGCCTTCATGCGCGGCAGAACGCTCGCCCATTCTTTCGTCATTCTGGACGAAGCCCAGAACACGACCCCAGCCCAGATGAAGATGTTCCTGACCCGCATGGGTGAAGGCACACGCATGGCTGTTACAGGTGACCTTAGTCAGATTGATCTGCCCAACGGGGTATCATCTGGGCTAAGGGAAGCCGTCGAGACCCTGGAAGGTATCAAGGGAATCGGCATCACTCGCTTTACATCCGTTGATGTGGTGCGCCATCCGCTGGTCGCCCGTATCGTCGATGCCTATGAACAGAAAGCGCCTGCCCCCCTGGATAATTTCCGGGATCGGCCGCGCCGGGATAACAATGGAACCTCCAAGTCGTCACGCCGGTACTGACATCATCATCGAGGACGCCAGATGGCGCTCCTCGGTCTCTGATACAGAGCGCACGATCCATCGTGCGCTTACCGCCGTCGCCCGTCAGGGTGGCCCGGATTTCAGCTGGTCTCCTGCTCCGTCGATTCTTCTCTCGACAGATCGGATCGTAAAGCGGCTCAATGCCCGCTTCCGCAACAAGAACAAACCCACGAACGTTCTGACGTTCGAGCCGGTCTCTCCCCTTCACGGCGGAGATATCATTCTGGGTTACGAGACAGTCCGGAAAGAAGCGGATGCTGCCCATCGCAGCATGCGCGCTCATCTGTCCCATCTCGTGGTTCATGGGGCCCTGCATCTTGCAGGATACGATCATTATCTTCCCGGCGAAGCCCGGGACATGGAAGGGGTTGAAACCCGCACGATGCGCCAGCTTGGTTTTGGCGATCCATGGCGACAGGCAGGAAGACGGGCATGAGCGAAGACATTACTGACCGTTCAGACGACGGTAGAAAGAATTCCCGCGGATTGTTCGGACTGTTTGGCCGCCGCAACCGTGATCAGGGTTTGCGCGAGTCCATCGCTACACTTGTCCACGAAGCCGCCCAGCCTTTCGAAGAGACGGGAGATGAGCCGGAGCTGGACAGGCAGGAACGTGCCCTCATCATGAATGTCCTGCGCTTGCGAGACATCACGGCGGATGACGTGATGATTCCACGAGCAGATATCATTGCCATGTCAGAGAGCATCTCCTTCAACGATGCCCTGGATCACATGCGTCGGGAAAACCATTCCCGTATGCCGGTCTATCGCGGCCAGCTCGATGATATCGCCGGCATGATCCATGTGAAGGATCTGGTGGCGTATGTTGATGATCCTGAGGCATTCGACATCCGCCCGCTTCTTCGTCAGCCTCTGATGATTGCTCCGACCATTCCGGTGCTTGATCTGCTGCTACAGATGCGTCAGCGCCGGATGCACATGGCCCTTGTCATTGATGAATACGGCAGCATCGACGGCCTCGTCACGATCGAAGATCTGATCGAGACGATTGTCGGTGATATTTCGGACGAACACGACGACCCTGTCACGACCCCGTGGGTAGAGCGCGCGGATGGGTCTTTCGATATTGATGCCCGTCTGCCCGTCCGCCAGCTTGAAGAGCGGCTCGGGGCTGTTCTCACGGATGCCGAGCGCGAAGCCGAGATCGAGACGGTTGGTGGACTTGTCTTCCGCCTGGCAGAGCATGTGCCAGCAAAAGACGAAGTTCTGACCCATGAGAGCGGGCTGGAATTCCGCGTGCTGGATGCGGATGCGCGCCATATTCGAGCCTTGCGGATGCGGGTGCCAGAAGGCTGGGAAAAGAAGCCCCTGCCCGATACGGGACAGCAGGACGACGAACGCGGGTCTTGACGTCTGAGCCAGATCAGCGTTGTGAGTAGGACATCTTGTCCGTAGTGGAGCCTTGTCCATGACCCTTGGCCGTCGTGCATTTCTCGTTGCCGGGCCTGCCCTTGCGGCAGTTGCGTCATTTTCTTCCGCGCATGCAGAAGAAAATGGACTTCCCTCGACTGATCCCCGGATGGGTCCGCGCGTTCTGGGATCGCCAGATGCCAAGGTTCAGGTCGATGAGTGGTTTTCGCTCACCTGTTCTCACTGTGCTCACTTCGCACAGACCATCTTTCCTCAGATCAAGACCAACCTGATCGATACCGGAAAAATCCGGTATCGCTATCATGACTTCCCCTTGGATCAGGTCGCACTTCTGGCCGCAATGCTAGCCCGGTCTCTTCCTGCAGATCGCTACGCCCCTTTTGTGGACGATCTCCTGCGGACACAGGATCAGTGGGCATTTGCTCAAAACATCGATCCCATACAGGAACTGAAAAAGCGCGCTGTCCTTGCTGGCATCTCAGCGGCTGAATTCGACAAGATCAATGCCGATAATGCCCTGCGTGAAGCCATTGTGAACCGTCAGGACCGCGATGGTGCTTTTCTTCAGATCCAGGGTACTCCTTATTTCCGCATCAATGACGTTCCGGCACCGGATGTCGTCTCCAGCTATGATGCGTTCGCCAAAGCAGTTGCAAAGGCTTCCTGAATGACCCGTCCCATGATTTCCCGCCGTTTCATCCTGTCCGCAGCACCAGCGCTGGCCGTTGCTGGTACGGCAGCCCGTGCAGCAGATGCGCCGCCGGCTTTGCCTGCCAATGACCCGCGCATGGGACCGCGCATCATTGGCAATCCGAATGCCAAGGTGCTGGTGCAAGAATGGTTTTCCCTGACATGCACGCATTGCGCCCATTTCGGAACGGAAGAATTCCCGAAGATCAAGGAACAGCTCATTGATACCGGGAAGATCCGCTATCAGTTCCATGATTTCTGCGGAGACCGCGTCGGCCTGACCGCCGCCATGGTGGCCCGTTCCCTGCCAGAAGACCGTTACGTGCCTTTCATTGGCGCGTTGCTTTCCAGCCAGATGCAGTGGGCCTTCGCTTCGGGTGGCGACCCGATGCAAAGGCTTCAGCAGATGTCGGCTCTGGCAGGCGTCTCTGCTGCCCAGTTCAAGAGCATCAGCGAAGACACGGCGTTCATGCAGGCCATGTTCAATCAGGTGCAGAAGGATGCGGACACCTATAGCATCCAGGGCACGCCGTATTTCCGCTTCAACAACACGCACTACGATCAGGACCCGGAAACCTACGAGAAGTTTGCCGATCTGGTTTCCAAGGCGTCCTGACCTCTTTCAGGGCGTTTCATAAACACCGATGTCAACTCACACCACGACGATCAGCCGCCTGACGATCGGCGGCTTCAAAAGCTTCGCCGATGAGGTGCGCGTTGACATCCTTCCGGGCCTGACGGGCATTATTGGCCCGAACGGCTGCGGCAAATCCAATGTCGTCGAAGGCCTGCGCTGGGCCATGGGTGAGACGTCTGCCCGCGCCCTTCGGGGCGGCGAACTGGACGATCTGATCTTTGCCGGAACAGGCGCACGTTCCGCCCGGAACATCGCTCAGGTCACGCTCCATCTGACGGGCGCCAAGGGTCTTGCCCCTGCTCCGTTTCAGGATGCTGAAGACCTCGAAATCACGCGTCGTGCAGAGCGTGGCTCCGGCAGCGAATACCGCATCAATGGCCGCGTCATGCGTGCGCGTGACGTACAGACCCTTTTTGCCGATCTGGCGTCCGGTGCACGAAGCTCTGCCATCGTCAGTCAGAACCGTGTCGGTCAGCTTATCGCGGCCAAGCCGGAAGAGCGTCGCCTTCTGCTGGAAGAAGCCGCTGGCATCACCGGCCTTCATGCCCGCCGTCATGACGCGGAACTGAAACTCCGCCAAACCGAAACCAACCTGTCCCGTGCGGAAGACCTTCGCCTTCAGATTGAAGAACGCCTTGGCAGTCTCGAAGAACAGACCGTTCAGGCGCGGAAATATCGTGAGCTCTCCGAGAAGCTGCGCGAAGCCGAAGTTCAGCTTCATGCGCTTCTCCATGCCCGCGCCAATCTTGCCGTACAGCGCAGCAAGGATGATCTGGCCAAAGCTCGAGAGGCCCTCCGCAAAGCCGAGCAGGAAGCCGAACACGCGACCATTGCCGAGTTTGAAGCTCGCAAGGCCACCCCACAGGCTCGAGAAGAAACAGACCGTCTTCGCAGTGCTCTGGAACGTCTGAAAGTCCAGTCCGAAACGGCACGAGTGGACGTCACACGTGCGCGGGAAGCAGAGGCCGAAGCACTGGCGCGCTTCCAGCAGGCCGAAGCAGATTTTACCCGAAGCACGGAACGGCTCTCGCAGGATCGAGCCGCCCAGGCGGCCGCTCTTGCTGATCTGGAAACGCAGGAAAAGGAACACGCCCAGATTCCTGAACAGCGCGCTCAAACCACAGAAGAGCAGAACCGGCTCGCAGCACTTGAGCGAACTCAGGCAGCATCTCTGGAAGAAGCGGTCCGTCTGCGGGACGCAGAAGCGATCCGTCGCGATGGGCTGAAAAGCGCTCTTGATGCTCTGACAACGCGACTTGATGCTGAAACAGGTGCTCTTCAGGCACTTGAAGCAGAACTGACTGCGCTGGAGAAAGACCGACCTGACGATGATGCTCTGGAGAGCCTGCGCCAACAGGTCGATGTCGCCATCAGTGAGGCTGAAGACGCCAGACAGATCGAAGCTGCTGCTCTCGCCACGCTTCAGGATGCGCGTCTGGCAATGGAATTGCAGGGCCGCACCCTCGAAGACGGACGGCAACGGCTGACGGTTTTGGAAAAGACCGAGGCGGATTTGAAGCGCCGCCTTCAGGCGGCGACAGACCGCCTGTCTCAGGATCGCACCGCTCATACCCAGACGGCAACCGCTCTCCTGACTGATGCACAGCGCGCCGAGCTTCAAGCTCAGCGTGAAAAGACCCTGCAGGCATTGGAAGATATTTCTGCTCGGGAACGCGCAGCGCGGCAAGCTCTGGATGAGGCCAATGCGGCATGGCTGGAAGCACGCGCGAAGGCTGAGGAAGGCGTTCAGCGCCATAAGGGTCTTCTGCGTGCGAAAGAAAGCGCACAGCAGGCCGCCAATCAGGCGACCAAGCGCGTAGAAACGGCTCTTTGTGAGCGGGATACCGCCGCGAAAGCTCTCGTACCAGACACTGACGTAGCAGTCCTTCGAGCAACCGTCACGGATCTGGAAACGAGACTGGATGCCCTTCAAGGCGCTCTTTCCGAGGCCGAAAAGGCCCTTTCGTCCGCGTCCGAAGCGGAGAGCGCTACCCGTGAGGCTTTGACCCGCACAGAAAACACAATCCTCCGCCTTCGTTCGGAATGTGAGGGGCTGGAACAGACACTCGCAGCCGTCGCCGCGCAGCCAGACCCTCTGGAAGACAGACTGGATATTCCTGCGGATCTGGCACGGGCCGTCGCTGCGGCACTGGCGGACGGACTGGATGCCTCGCTTGCACCCACGACCGTCGCGGCCGACCGTCGGTGGCTTGCTCTCACAGCACTAGCCAGCCCACAGATTGAGTCCTGCCCGCCCCTCTCGTCTCTGGTTGCGGCGCCTGACGCTGTTAAACGCTGCCTGGACGCTGTTTTCCTGCTGGATGATCCCGGTAGAGGTGCCGCTCTTCAAACGCATCTCCAGCCCGGCCAGGCGCTTGTCTGCCGGAATGGCGCTCTGTGGAGATGGGACGGTTTTATTCGCTCGGGAGACGCACCTGATGCCGGTGCTACCCGTCTGGAACAAAGGCGACGCCTGACACAGGCCCGCGCCCTTCTCGCTGAGCAGGAAAAGGGGCTTCCGGCCGTACAGAGCGCTTTCCAAGAAGCCCAGCGCACTCGCGTCGAAACGGAACAGACCTTGCAACGTCTTCGGTCGGAACGTTCGGGACTGGAGCCTGAACTGAGCAAGGCCCGCACGCAGCTCTCGTCACGCGAACAGCAGGCTGCGCTGGCCAAAGGTCGATGGGACGAAGCAGAACGTCGTTTATCAGACGCAGAAGCCGCTACGAAAAGCGCACGCTCGGACGCTGACACGGCGGCGGCCGATTATGACGCTCATCCTTCTCCGGCAGCTCTGACGGACACGGCTGAACAGGCAGCTCAGGTCGTGGAGGGGGCTCGAACAGCTCTCACAGCATTGACGCGGGATCTCCAGACAGCCCGGACAGAGGCTGAACAGGCTGATCGCACGTTGGATCAGGCCCTTCTGCGTCATGAGACAGCGCAGACACGTCTTCAGGAACTGGAAGACGCTCTGAAAAGGCTGGAGCGGGACATTGATGCTCTTCAGACAGAACTTGAAGTTACAAGAACCGCCACAGACCGGCCGGATCTTCTGGATCTGGAGCGCCGTGACGCGGTCGCCCGTCAACAGCATCAGGACGCCCGGCAGAAGCTTGAAACCGCGAGCAAGACCACGGGCGACCTCCGCCAGAAGGCAGATCGCCTTTCTGCCGAATTGCAAACCTTGGACCAGTCCGCCACGGCAGCCCTCGCCCGGCGCACGGCACTTGCTCCACGTGCGGCGGAGCTCAAAGCGCTCGTCGACAAGCTCACAAAGGACCATCAGGCACAGGACGCTGCTATTGCAGAGCGTCCAGACCCGGCGCTTCTGGAACAAAACGTACTAGGTGGCACTGCGGAACTGCAAGAAACCCGGAAGGCGCTTCAGGCGGTTCAGGAGAGCCTGTCTCATCTTGCGTTGGAAGATATGCGCCTGAACGGAAGCATCGCGGCGCTCAGAGGACGGCTATCCGACCTTGAGGGACAGATTTCTCTGGCCGTTCAATCCCATGCGGAACTGGAAGAACGCCGGAACACGCTCGAAAACGCTTGGAACAAAGCAGCCCATAGTCCGGTTCGCCTCGAAGCCGCGCTAAAGCAGCAGGATCTGGATCTCGAGAAGGCTCAAGCGGCTTATGATGAAGCCCGCGCCAAAGACGAAGCCACCGATCAGGCTGGTCAGGCTGCGCAGGAGCGTCGTCGGGAGGCTGATCTGGCCCTGTCCTCCGCACGGGAAGCGATTGCCCGCCACACGGAACGTGCTGAACAAGCCGTGGCAGCGCGTGAGCGTCTGCTGACTGAAAGCGACCCGCCAGAAGGGGGCGTTTATCCGTCTGATCTGTCCGAGCAGGCTGAAACGTCCACCCGCCGCAGGCTTTCCCGTCTCACCCGGGAACGGGATGATCTCGGGGCCGTCAATCTGCGGGCCGAGACGGAATATCAGGACGCCAAGCAGACCGCTGAAACCATCGCCCGCGAGCATGAAGAACTGACGGCGGCCATCAACCGGCTACGTGGCGGCATCGGAACCATCAACCGTGAAGGGCGCGAAAGGCTTCTGGCCGTCTTCACGGAAGTGGACCGGCATTTTCAGTCGCTGTTCTCACGAATGTTCGGAGGCGGTCGCGCACATCTGGGTATGGTCGGCAGTGATGATCCACTGGAGGCCGGCCTGGAAATCTTTGCCCAGCCGCCGGGGAAAAAGCTCTCTACCCTGTCCCTGCTCTCTGGTGGCGAGCAGGCTTTGACGGCCCTTTCTCTTATATTCGCGACGTTCCGCTGTAACCCTGCGCCAATCTGTGTGCTGGATGAAGTGGATGCTCCGCTCGATGACGCCAACGTGGAACGTTTCTGTTCCCTTCTGGCAGATATGACCAAGGAAGCGGGCACGCGCTTCCTTGTCGTGACCCATCATCAGCTCACCATGGCGCATATGGACAGGCTTTATGGTGTTACGATGCAGGAACGTGGTGTAAGCCGGGTATTGTCGGTTGATCTGGGGCGTGCTGCCGCTCTTGTCGAAGGCTGAAGTCTTTTTTCTTCAATCGAAAATTGACGTTAAGGCGTTGAAGCCTTTTGATAGACAAAACGCCTTGAAAGACCGAACCCATTTTCGTCGAACCACCTCTCCCCGCCCCAATCATGACGCGAATCCGTGAACACGGTCTTCGTGTGGTGGGAGACGTGCACGGTGATCTCAACGCTTTCCGTCACGCGACAGCGACGGAACGTTTTATCATCCAGCTCGGGGATCTGGTGGATCATGGGCCGGACAGCGCAGGTGTGATGGAGCTCATGCTTGACCTGCTTGAAACCCAGCGCGGCCTCTTCATTCTTGGCAATCACGATCGGAAGCTCGGTCGTGCCCTGGAAGGGCGGCGTCTGCGGCGAGACCCACCGCTTGAAGAAACGCTGCGCCAATTTGCGCTTCCCGAGTACGAAGGGCTTCAACAGCGCACTTATGACGCCATTGCGGCGGCCCCGACATGGCTTCAGCTCGGCCGCGCGCTGTTCGTACACGGCGGCTTCCATACAGCGATGCTCTCAGAACCCGCAGTCCCGGGTCTGGGCGAAATGTCCGCGCCCCTGTCCCGCGCCCTTTTTGGCGAAACCACCGGCCGCATGCAGCCGGACGGATATCCCGAACGCCGCCTGACCTGGATCAACCGCATTCCGGACGGAATGACGGTCTATGTCGGCCATGACCGCCGCTCGACTGACGGACGCCCCTGGCGCCGGACGGGGCGCCTTGGCGGCACGGCTGTCTTCACGGATCTGGGCGCAGGAAAAGGCGGCCACCTTGCATGGATCGATATCAATGATTTCTGACAGCTCTTCCGCCCTCGCAGAACTTGAGCGCCTGCGTGCCAGCATCGACAATATCGACGCCGCCCTGATTCATATGCTGGCAGAGCGGTTCCGCTGCACCAAGGCTGTTGGCGAACTCAAGGCGCGTTCCAGCCTGCCCGCCGCAGACCCTAATCGGGAAGCCCGGCAAATCGAACGCCTGCGCCAATTGGCACGAGACGCACATCTGGACCCTGATTTTGCTGAAAAATTTCTCGCATTTGTCATTCGTGAGGTCATTCGCCACCACGAGGCCATCGCTGCCCAAGCCAACGGTACCCACTGAATGACCGAACGCCTGCTCCTCATCCTGCGGCATGCTGAAGCAGGCCCGCACCTTTATTCAGGATCGGGTGATATTGAGCGGCCATTGACACCAATGGGCCATCAACAGGCGGCCAGAATTGCTGCCCAGCTTGCAAAGCTGGAGTTACCGGGGCCTGTTCAAGTGCTTTGCAGCCCTGCACGCCGAACACGGGAAACGGTAGAGGGCGTGCTCTCTGCTCTTCCAGGCGCGGCTGTTCCGCAGCTTGAGAGCAACCTCTATGGGGCTGACCTCGACACGCTTTATGGCTTCATTCACGCCACACCAGAAGATATCCGGACGCTACTCCTGATTGGGCACAACCCGGCCATAGGAACACTGGCTCATGACCTTGCTGGGCCGGCTCTCCAAAGTGATACTTTTGCGGCTCTGAGACATGGTTACGCGCCCGCAACCCTAACCGTTTTTCAGACACAGGAAGACTGGATGAATATCCGGCCTTCTACTGTCAAAGCCAGTCAGGTTCTTACCCCCTGACTGGCGTACCAGCCTCGCTCAGGCGCAAAGAAGACTGATGCGTTTTTCAGCGGTCTGAGGTTTTACATATGGGCCAGCCTCAAGAATTTCGATCTCCAGAACACCCGCGTCAGTGGCCGACCGCGCCCCGAGTGCGAGAAGAGCATTGCCATTCGTCCAACGGATTCCTGATGGATCTGCTGGATACCATCCCTCAGCATCTGCGGGCTGGCGCGCCATAAGTTCTTGCATTCCATCTCCATCCCAAAGACGGATCGTGCGCGTCAGAACGCCGAGCATCCGGCGGTCATCCAGATAGGGACCAACCGAATCACACAGCCGAGATGCACGTGACACCAGACGCACCGTGCGCGCACCCGTCGGAAGTGAAAAGAGGAGCCTTCCTCCGACCTGACGCATCGGAGCAATATGTTGCCCCGAACGTGTTTCGAGATGGAGATGCTGAGCAAAGCTGTTGCGATTTCTTGTGTCGAGATAGCTCTCTGTCGTCAGACCGTTCGTCACAATCACATCATGATTGGCTGTCTCGACATGGTAGTAGTCATAGGACGTGATGTCAGTTGCGTAGGCAATGCTGCCACCATTCACGAGCATACGCACTGGAATGAAAACACCATTGAGATAAAGGCAATGCTCAGGCGTCAACAGCAGATCCGTATGAGGAACGCGCTCAGACACGGCCCCTTCGCAGATGCGGACCGGATAGCCAGCTTCAACCAGATACGGCCCTTTACGAACCTGTACTTTCTTGCGTCCCACCCAATTCAGACGTTCAACCTGCTCGGTGCCGTCGCGGATGACCACAACTTTTTCCCCAGCACGCAGGTCTTCAACAACGACCTCACCAGTCGGTGTCTGGATAAGGCTTCCTCCAAGAAAGCAGACCGGGCCTAGCGCAGCGATTGTTGAACCGTCATCATCTTTCTTCAGGGCCACACCATTGCTGCTGTAATCGCCCTGCATCCGCGTGGAATAAACGACATTTCCACCAAAAGTGACGTTCAGATAATAAGCCCCCCCACTGTTGACAAAGGTTGCTGTTTCCCCGTCTGAATAGCTGAGCCAATCCAGATCAGTCCGTCCGCCTGACGACAGGATCGTCTCGGTCAGGATGCCCCCCGCTTTGCAGCGTCAGGACAGCGCCCGACGAAATAACGGTCGTCGCTCCGGATGCAACGTAGAACAACGCTCCACTGCGAACTTCAGCATGGTCAACAATCGAGCCAGACAGAGCCGAGAGGGTAGCGCCGAGATTCAATTGTGTATGGGTCAACTTACCGCCCTAAGACGTAACCTGCATTCCCCCGCCGCTGACGGCTACATTATAGGCATGACCGCCGTTCGTAACAGCCTGGAGCCTCCCGGACAAAACAGTCGCGTTGTAGGAGGTACCCGCGGACCCGACTGCCAGGGCTCCACCATTACTGATGGTCAGAAAACGATCTTCCCCTTCGTTAGAAACAGCACCACCGCTCACAACGGTTACCGTATTGAATAGAGCCACCATTTTCAACGGTCAGAATGTTACCCTCTCCGCTGACGGTACCCCCGGAGACTGCCCGACCTGAAGAAACTATCTGAGACATAAAAATCCTGTTTTGACGGAAAAGGAAATCGCAGATTTTCTAAACCTGACGATGTGAAGAGCGCGGGTTGTAGCCGAAACGCATTCAAAAACACAATTTTATTAACAAAAACTTTAAGACGCGCAGTTTCACAACGGTTTTTAGGTTTTTCCGCTTTTTTTGAAGCCATCGACGGCTTGACAGATGGTGTCTCTGGACAGGGAAAACCCCTACGCCCTAGACTTTAATCCTTTCCGTCACTCTGCCAGACAGGCGCCTGTTCCATGCACGATCCAAAGTCCGAAACTGCTATCCTTCATGCTGGCGGCGCTTCCATGCAAGCGCCCCTCCTGAAAGGCACCATGGGGCCGGACGTCGCAGACCTGCGTGGAATCCAACAGAATCTGGGTATTTTTTCCTTTGATCCGGGCCTGACGGGAACGGCAACTTGCACCAGCAAAATCACATTCATTGATGGCGATGCAGGAACGCTTCTTCACCGCGGCTATCCCATTGAAGACCTCGCCCTGAATGCAAGCTTCACGGAAACAGCCTACCTGCTGCTTTACGGAGAACTGCCGACCACTCCGCAGTATCAGGCTTTTCAAGCTGACATGAACACCCATCGGCTGCTCAATGAGCAGATCCGCAATTTTTTCAACGGTTTCCGCCGCGATGCCCACCCGATGGCTATTCTGTGCGGGACTGTTGGTGCGCTGTCCGCGTTTTATCATGATGGTCTGGATATTTCACAGGCAGAAGACCGGGATCTCTCTGCCCGCAGGCTGATTGCCAAAGTGCCGACCATTGCAGCTTGGGCTTACAAATATTCCATCGGTGAGCCTTTCATCTATCCAGATGAAGAGATGTCGTTCTCCGAAAATTTTCTGCACATGCTTTTTGCCCGCCCGGGCAATCACTACCGGGTCAATCCGGTTCTGGCGCGCGCCATGGACCGTATCCTGCTCCTGCACGCCGATCATGAGCAGAACGCATCAACCACGACCGTTCGACTTGTTGGTTCTACCGGCGCGAACCCTTACGCCTGCATCTCGGCCGGTATTGCTGCGCTTTGGGGACCGGCTCATGGGGGAGCCAACGAAGCAGCATTGAACATGCTTCAGTCTATCGGAACACGTGAGGGCATCCCTGCTTTCCTGGAGCAGGTTAAAGATAAAAATTCCAGCGTTCGTCTGATGGGCTTTGGCCATCGCGTCTACAAGAATTTTGATCCTCGCGCGAAAATCCTACAGGCGACGTGCCATGAAGTGATTTCCGAGCTTGGCCTGGAGCGCGATCCGCTGCTCGACCTTGCCAAGGAACTGGAAAGAGTGGCCACGGAAGACGATTATTTCGTCAGCCGTAAGCTCTATCCGAATGTGGATTTCTACTCAGGTCTGATCCTGAAAGCTCTCGGGATTCCGACAAGCATGTTCACTGTTCTATTCGCGGTTGCGCGGACAGTGGGCTGGGTCAGCCAATGGAAAGAAATGATTGAAGATCCGGCCGGGCGGATTACGCGCCCTCGCCAGCTTTATGTAGGGGAAACAAAGCGGGAGTTTGTTTCCATGAGTGACCGGGGCTGAAAGGCCCCTGTCACACGGGCTGGATTAGCAATCGCAGCCCGGAGTCTGCCCCTCGGCTTTACGCACAACGTGATGGTCGATCCATTCCGCAACAAGGCGGCGCGCTTCCGTGATGGACGACTCAGGGTGATGGATACGGTAAAGCGTGGTGCATGCGGCAAAAGCCTGCATGTCCGGCTGACCGACCTCACGCAGTTCCTGATAGGCTGTTACGACGGCACGTTCGCATTTCCGGCCAATCCGGCTGGTTTCGATGCTCACTTTTGATCCTGCTTCAGAAGAGGAAAAACGGTCTTACTCCTTAGGGGGAGAGACCTGACTCCGCAAGCATAGATTGGCTCCCCCTATGACAGCAACAAGCGCGGGCGAATTTGGCACTACCCTTCGCGCCTTGTGGCCGGTAAACCACATAAAACGACGTCAGTGGAGAGCAGCATGACACAGCATGGAGACAGCCCGATCGCAGGCCGCACACAGTGGGATCGGGACGCAGCCCTGACCACGGCCCGCATCCTTCTTGAGATCAAAGCCGTCAACTTCCGCCCGGAAGAACCTTACACCCTGACGTCAGGCTGGAAGTCTCCGGTCTATATCGACTGCCGCAAGATCATCTTCTTCCCTCGTGCGCGCACGAGGATCATGGAACTGGCCGTCGAGAAAATCGGCCGCCACATCGGCTATGAAAGCATTGACGCGGTCGTCGGTGGCGAAACAGCGGGTATTCCATTCGCTGCGTGGATCGCAGACCGCATGATGACGCCGATGGCTTACGTCCGCAAAAAGCCGAAGGGCTTTGGCCGTAATGCGCAGATCGAAGGTGATGTGCCCGATGGCATGCGCACACTTCTGGTCGAAGACCTGACGACAGACGGCGCATCCAAAATCCGATTCGCCAATGCCCTGCGCGATGCAGGCGCCATCGTGAACCACACCTTCGTCGTGTTCTTTTACGGCGTATTCCCCGGCGCTCATAAAACGCTGGCCGACATGGACATCTCCCTGCACGCCCTGTGCACCTGGTGGGACGTTCTCGAAGCCTGTGCAGGCGGCGATTATTTCTCTGAAAAGGACAGCGCCGAGGTTCGTCGTTTCCTTGAAGATCCCTGTGGTTGGTCCCGCAAACACGGCGGTGTTGGCAGCGCCGAAGAAGCGCTGGCACTCAAGGCCAAAGCAGAAGGCTAACGCCCGTGGGCTCTCCTGCCCTTTCGTCCCGATGCCTTGTTTTTGACTCGGGCATCGGAGGGATGGGTGTCGTTCAGGCTCTGCGCGACATCCTCCCCGCACTTACGATCGACTATCTGGCTGATACTGCGCTGTTTCCCTATGGGGAGCAACCTGATGACCGCCTGACCGGCCGCATCGTCAGCCTGCTCGAATCAGCCTGCCGTGACGTCCAGCCAGACGTTTTGGTGATTGCCTGCAATACGGCGAGCACTATTGCCCTGCCAGCGCTCCGGGAACGTCTCTCCATCCCCGTTGTCGGATGCGTCCCCCCGATCCGCTGGGCGGGGCGTGTTTCTACAACCCGAACCGTTGGTCTGCTGTCCACGTCAGCAACAGCCCGTCGCCCCTATGTTCTGGAACTGCATCGGCAGTTTGCTCCGGATTGCCGTCTCATCACTCACGGTGCTCGTAGACTGGCGGATCTGGCCGAACGCGCCTTTCTGGGCGATGCCATTCCGGATGCAGACGTCGAACGCGAACTAACCTGCCTGTTCGAACAGCCTCATGGCGAGGCCATCGATACGGTCGGGCTTGGCTGCACACATTACACGTTCCTGATGCCAGCGTTTCAACGCCTTGCACGCCCAAACCTGAACTGGCTCGACCCGGCACCAGCCGTCGCGCGACAGGTTCGCACTGTGCTTGAGACACTCGCCCCCATCGCAACAGACAAAGTCGCAGCACCGCCCCGGCTTTTCATGACAAGCGCACCATTCAATGCGCCACGCCTAGAAGCCGCCGTAAGCCGTTTAGGTTTTTCGGAATGGTCTCTTTTCAGCCCGCTCGCACTGACGGCCTGAAAGCAAAGTCTGCGCCAGCCCTGAGCGGACTGGCGCAAAACAGAGCTTTTTAGCGGGCCCGGTTCACCGTGAACTGAACCGTCTCAATCAGAAGGCGACGCAGTTCGCTATCCGGGAAAATGGACAGGGCTTCAACAGCCGCATCTGCGTAGACCTGCGCCCGGGCGATCGTCGTATTGATCGCACCTGTTTTCGCAATCAGGTTCAAGGCGTGAGGCAGATCTTCCTCAGTCTGCTCACCTTCCCCGATAACGCGCTCCCAGAACACACGCTCTTCCGGTGAGCCGGCCTCATAGGCGGCCAGGACCGGCAGAGTGATCTTGCCTTCCCGCATGTCATCGCCAACGGTCTTGCCCAGAACCTGCTGGTCTGCGGCATAATCCAGCGCGTCATCAACAAGCTGGAACGCCATGCCCAGATTGGTCCCAAACTGCTCCAGAGCATCCTCTTCGGCATCCGGACGCTCGGCCACAACAGCACCGACGCGGCAGGCAGCCGCAAACAGTGCGGCCGTCTTGCCGTGAATGACTTCGAGATACCGCTCAACAGGCGTCGTGAGATCGTTCTGCACAACCATCTGAAGGACTTCGCCTTCAGCAATCGTTGCAGACGCATCTGACAGGATCGCCATGACCTTCAGGGAGCCGTCTGCCGTCATAAGCTGGAACGAACGGGCGAACAGGAAGTCCCCCACCAGAACGGACGCCTTGTTGCCGAACACGGCATTGGCCGAAGCCAGACCACGACGCAGCGTGCTTTCGTCCACCACATCATCATGCAGCAGAGTAGCTGTGTGAATGAACTCCACGCAGGCTGCGAGCCCGACATGACGCTGATGATCAGGGCCTGGCTGATAACCACACAGCCGTGCTGAAGCGAGCGTCAGAAGGGGACGAAGGCGCTTGCCGCCAGCAGCCACCAGGTGAGCGCCAAGCTGCGGGATCAGGGGGACAGGGCTCTCCATCCGCGCGATAATGGCGCGGTTGCAAGCCAGCATGTCCTCTTCGAGATAGGCTGACAGCGCTGACAGTGCGCTTTCGCCACCTGTACCCTGAACCACAGCTTTATCAACGGTCACGGCAGCATCCGGTGCGGCAGAATCCAAGGGTCTTTACTCCAGTTCCTGCACACTATCCTAGGACTGCCCAGGACCGTGCAGGCACGATATGATGTGGCGTATCCCTGCTCGTTCTTCCTGTCTGGAAAAGCGACCAGGCCATATTAACGCCGGACGACAGGTTGGAATGACCATATGAGCGGCAGCAGGAAGGTGGTCAACCCATTGCAGCCCCCTAAGGCCCATCTGAAGAGCACTTCCCCCCTTTCTGAAAACGAAAGGGACGGAACATTGCTCAACGGACGACTCCACTACCGACAATTTCGGAAGGGCTATCGTACGGGGCTTGAGCCCGTCCTGATGGCGGCAGCGGTCCCTGCACGAGCCGAAGAGACTGTTCTGGAAGCAGGATGTGGTGCAGGCGCAGGCTTGCTATGCCTTGCAGCACGCGTTGCTGGCGTGAGCGGCATTGGGCTAGAGGCCGATGCGGACACAGTGAAACTGGCGGCTCACAATTTTCTGAACAACCCGTTTCCAGACTCGCGAACATCGCTTTCGGCTCTTCAGGCCGTGCTCCCGACAATCCCATCATCCTTGCGAGCTCTGGCTCCGACAGCCAATGGTCGCTTCCATCACGTGATGGCCAATCCTCCTTGGCACAGCGCGCATGGTACGCCCTCCCCCGACGAACGACGGCGACTAGCCCTCAGCGCAGAAGACACCGACCCACAGGCGTGGATCCGCAGCCTCACCCGCTGGGTTCTACCCGGTGGAACACTGACGTTCATCATATCCGCAGCGATCACGGACAGAGCCTGCCAGACGCTTTTGGAAAACGGGTGCGGTTCACTCCAGCTCTACCCCTTCTGGCCCAAACAGGGACGGGAAGCGAAACTGGTGCTGATCCAGGCCATCCACGGCGGCAAAGGCATCTTTCGCCTGCGTCCGGGACTGATTTTGCATGAAGAGGATGGCCGCTTTACCGATGCGGCCGAACGGGTTCTGCGACGGGGAGAAAGCCTGCCCGAAAGCTGACTCTCCCCTATCTGCAGATTATTCGAAGACGCTGCCTTCAAAGGCTTCTTCCCAGGTGCCGGACGTAGAGGCACGGGAGTATTCCGTAGAGCGGTTTTCGAAGAAGTTGGCATGCTCAACAGCGTTCAGCATGTCATCAATCCACGGGAGCGGATTTTCTTCCTCACCATAAACCGGATCAAGACCCAGCTGCGTCAGACGACGATCCGCAATGAAGCGAATGTAACGCTTGACGTCTTCCGAGGACATTCCCTCAACCGGGCCCATTTCAAAAGCCAGATCAATGAACGCGTCTTCATGCTCAACGGTCGTGCGGCAGATTTCCTTCAGTTCTTCACGGAAATCTTCCGTCCACAGTTCCGGATTCTCACGAATGAACGTGCGGAACAGACGGATCATGGACAGGCAGTGCAGCGTTTCATCACGCACGGACCAGGACACGATCTGCCCCATGCCCTTGAGCTTGTTGAAGCGCGGGAAATTCAGCAGGATCGCGAACGATGCGAAAAGCTGAAGCCCTTCCATGAAGGCGCCGAATGCCGCCATGGTCTTCGCGATCTCACGCTTGTTGTCGATATTAAACGACTGCATGAAATCGTATTTGTCCTTCATCTCCTTGTACTTCAGGAAGGCCGAATACTCTGTTTCGGGCATCCCGATGGTGTCGAGAAGATGGGAATAGGCCGCAATGTGGATCGTCTCGATGTTCGAGAACGACGACAGCATCATCAGCACTTCAGTCGGCTTGAAGACCTGGCTGTAATATTTCATGTACGCGGAATTCACTTCCACGTCGGCCTGCGTGAAGAAGCGGAAGATCTGCGTCACGAGATGCTGCTCGGCTTCCGTCAACGTACGGTGCCAGTCCTTCACGTCATCAGCCAGCGGCACTTCTTCCGGGAGCCAGTGAACGCGCTGCTGGGTTAGCCAGGCATCATAGGCCCACGGGTAGCGAAACGGTTTGTACACCGGGTTCGCAGTCATCAGGTCATAATGCTGCTCGGTCGCTGGCGTTTCGCCAGCATTCGGGGTCGTGTTGCTCATGACCTTACTTTCCTCAAAGACACGTTCTTCCTGTGGCCGCGTTTCATCCGATCCGGACAAGACAGACACGTGAAAATTCGTGTTTTTCAATACCTTAGTCCGACTGAAGACCATCGCAGGGGCGCAGCGACGCACAACCCAGGTCATCCAGAATCATTCTGAGGCAGATCATAACGTCCGACGCTGCATCAGTCGACAATCCATTCGCTTGTGGGACGAAAACACGGGGGTTATGCAATCAACACAACCCTCCACCTGGAGCTTCCATGCCCCCGAAAATGCGTCGCTTCTGGCCTCGCTCTCACCTTCTCGCGCTGATCTTCCTGCCAATCTGCATCTATCTGCCGGAATGGCTCGGCTTACGCTCCAGCGACCCAATGATGACGACGTCACTGATGGTGCAGAACTCCGCCAGTGCCGCGAAGGGACTGATACCGGGACATCCAGGCTGGATCGACGGTTGCGCAGGCGTTTTCGTAGAAGCCCTCGGCCGACTTGTGGCGCACGACTGGGTTCATGGTGTCATTCCCTGGTGGAATCCCTACAGCGGTGTCGGCATGCCTTTGGCGGGCGAATACCAGCCTGCCGCATTTTTTCTACCATTCGTGCTGTTTCTGGGGCTGCCGAATGGTCTCCTGATGATGAAGTGCACTCTGCAAATCATCGCGGGCCTGTCCACATATGCATTTTTGAAACAGCTGCGCCTCGATCCGCGCGCCGCGCTGATCGGTGGCCTGCTCTATGCTTTCAACGGCACCTATGCATGGGCGTCGGACGGCCCGTCTGAACCCCTCGCCTTTCTGCCCCTCGCTCTCTATGGCGTAGAACGCGCCCGAACCGGAAATTGGAGCTGGCTTGCTCTAAGCCTGACCTATCTCCTGCTGGCAGGCTTTCCCGAAACTGCCTTTCTTTTAGGACTAATCGCGCTGGGGCTTGCCGTTCTGCGCTTTTTCCAGACTGCTCCTGACAGCAGATCCCGCTTTGCCCTTCACATCTGCCTTGGGGGCCTCACGGCGGGTTTGATTGCCGCCCCACAACTCCTCGCTTTTCTGACATTCCTACCCCATGCTGACATCGGCGTTCACGGCGGCATCAATGATGAGACCCTGCCGCATCAGGCATGGTCGATGCTGCTATTTCCCTACATCAACGGCCCCATATTCTACGGCTCCGAATTGGATGCATGGTATGCCCTAGGAGGCTATTGCGGGCTTACTCTTCCGTTTCTGGCTTTATGCGCCATCGGGGGCAACAACGAGCGAGGGCTGCGCTTCCTGCTGCTCGGCATTTTCCTTGCTGTCGTGGGAAAACAGGCCGGTGTTCCGGGGCTGACTCAACTCGTCGATCTGGTGCCAGGACTTGGCCACACCGTATTCTTTCGCCTTTGCGAACCCATGGTGGAAAGCTGCCTGATTCTTCTTGCAGCCTTCGCCCTGGATGACATGTTCCGCGGTGTGTGGCGCCGCAGAGCAATCATCCTGTCTGCTTGTGCGATGAGCGCCCTGATTGTCACGACCTATGGTCTGGATCATCAGTTCCTGACTAAACTTCGCTCGGTTTCCGAAGGACCAGTTTCCTCCCACATTTATGCGGTGGGATCTCTAATTTTTGGCAGCCTCTGCTTGGCTGTTGTGGTTTTTCTTGCAGTGAGCAGGAAACATCCGAAAATTATTGGAACGGTTCTCTTTTGTGAGACCCTTTTATTGTTCGGATTTCCTCTTCTAAGCGCCTATCCGGAACAACCCCATCCAGACCAACGCCTTATTACGGCACTACAGGGTGAAACCGGACTCCAGCGCTTCGTAACCATTGGCCCGATTGAGCCAAATTATGGCGCTTATCTTCGGATCGCCTCTATCAATCACAACGCCATTCCCACGCCGAAAGCATGGATCGAGCGCCTGAAACAGGACTTCGGCTCAGAAGTCGACGCCGTAACCTTTAATGGCTCCTATCCTTTTGCTGAAAATGACGATGCCTTTCTGGAAGCCTCTTTGGCCCGGCATCCTGATCTGTTCGCCAAACTTGGCGTATCAGCCCTGCTGGTTCCTCCGGGTCATGGCATACCAAGCATCGCGCCCTACCCCCTAGAAAACCGCCAGCCAAGCGGCTTTCCTCTGACGCCAAACGCCCCAGAAGTCACAATCGATATTTCATCATGGGAAAAGCCGGTCAGCCGCCTCGCAACGCTGCAATTGGGCACTTACGCTGGAAACTCGAACGGAATCCTGACTCTGTCCATTTGTTCCGACACGCAATGTGCAACGGGTCAGGCACGGTTGAAAGAGGCAACAGACAACGGTCTGACGTCGATCAAACTGGATAGAATCATTCCAGCCGATGCCCACACCCTGACATTAAGCCTCAAAGAGGCCACCACAGACGTTATGATCTGGTCCACAGTGAAGGATCATTTGGCTTGGCCGCGCATCCGCTTTGAGACAGATGCTGTGCGCGAAGCCATGATGCCCGTCCTGCACACGGGAACCGGAGATCTCATCCGGCTGAAGAGCGCTGCCCCCTATTTTGAGACTGAAGCAGCCTGCACCCTTACTCTGAAAGACCGGGAGACGCTTGCCGCAAACTGCCCAGCGCCGACTTATCTTGTTCGTCGCGAGGTCATGCTGCCGGGATGGACGGCCGAGGTGAATGGCACTTTCATCGTCCCGGAAGTGTGGGACGGGTTATTTGAACGTATCCCGCTTCCTGCAGGACCAACCCGGATCCACTTTCATTTTGCACCTCCCGGCGCAACATTCGGATGGATCGCTACAGCACTGGGGCTTATCCTGCTCTGGCTGGGTTTCCATCGCGTTAAAGCGCCTGCCACGCCCTGAGAACATAAAAAAAAAGCCCGGCTCCCAAAACGAGGAGCCGGGCTTTTTAAACCGATAGTACCAACCTGCCTTACTGACAGGCGAGGCACTCGTCGTAATCACCACTGCTCATTTTGCCACGCGGAGCAGCCTGCACGGTAGCTTCGTACTTCTCATCGTCCAGAATATCGCTCTTCACGGCCAGCGTGGAGACCGCATCGGCACGCTGCACTGACAGGGAACGGCAATAATACAGAGACTTCAGGCCTTTCTTCCAGGCCTGGAAGTGGATCTGATGCAGGTCGCGCTTATGTACATCTGCCGGCAGGAAGAGGTTGACCGACTGTGCCTGACAGATGAACGGCGCACGGTCTGCGGCATGTTCAACAACCCAGCGCTGATCCAGTTCGAAGGCCGTCTTAAAGACGTCTTTCTCATCCTGCGTCAGGAAGTCCAGATGCTGAACGGAGCCTTTGCTCAGGGTGATGTCAGACCACACCTTGTCCGTGTTCTGGCCGCGCTCTTCAAGGATCGTAGTCAGATGGCGGTTACGGACCGAGAAGGAACCAGACAGGGTCTTCTGAAGGAAGACGTTGGCACTGATCGGTTCGATGCCGGGGCTGGCATTACCCGTGATGATGGAAATGGACGCCGTCGGAGCAATCGCCAGCTTGTGCGAGAAACGCTCCATGAAGCCGTACTCTTCGGCATCCGGGCACGGACCACGCAGTTCCGCCAGCTTCTTTGAAGCCGCATCGGCCTGAGCGCGGATGTGCTGGAAGATCTTTTTGTTCCAGACCTTCGCCATCACGCTCTCGAACGGGATCATCCGGGCCTGAAGAAAGGAATGATACCCCATCACGCCAAGACCGACAGAGCGCTCACGGGCAGCCGCATACTTGGCACGCGCCATGTCATCCGGGGCACGGTCAATGAAGTCCTGCAGAACGTTGTCGAGGAACAGCATGACGTCCTCGATGAACTGCGGATCGTCTTTCCACTCGTCCCAGGTTTCCAGGTTCAGGGAAGACAGGCAGCAGACAGCCGTCCGGTTCTTGCCATGATGATCGATCCCGGTTGGCAGCGTGATCTCAGCACAGAGATTGGAGGTCTTGACCTCAAGCCCGGCAAGCTTGTGATGCTCGGGGCGGGCGCGGTTCACATGATCCGAGTAGATGACGTACGGCTCGCCCTGCTCCATACGGGCCGTCAGGATGCGGATCCACAGCCCGCGAGCGGACACCTTGCGGATGATGCTGTGATCCTTCGGGGACAGCAGAGGCCATTCCTCGTCCGCCTCAACAGCCCGCATGAAGGCGTCTGTGATCAGAACGCCATGATGCAGGTTCAGGGCCTTACGGTTTGGGTCACCACCCGTTGGGCGGCGCATTTCCGTGAATTCTTCGATTTCAGGATGCCAGACCGGCAGATACACAGCCGCAGACCCACGACGCAGAGACCCCTGCGAGATAGCTAGTGTCAGGCTGTCCATCACGCGGATGAACGGAATGACGCCGGACGTCTTGCCGTTACGACCGATGTTCTCGCCGATTGAGCGCAGATTGCCCCAATAAGACCCGATGCCGCCGCCCTTGGATGCCAGCCAGACGTTTTCGTTCCAGAGGCCGACGATACCTTCCAGGCTATCTTCGGCTTCGTTCAGGAAGCAGGAAATCGGCAGACCGCGGGACGTTCCACCGTTAGACAGAATCGGTGTAGCTGGCATGAACCAGTGGCGCGAAATGTAATCATAAATACGCTGGGCATGGCCCTGATCCGCCCCGTAATAGGACGCAACACGCGCAAACAGATCCTGATAATGCTCGCCCGGCAGAAGGTAGCGGTTGTTCAGAGTCGCCTTGCCAAAATCCGTCAGAAGCGAATCACGTGAACGATCCACACGGACGGCATGATGACCCGGAAGTTGCACGACATCATCGAACATGTCCGGCGTTTCTTCCCCCTCCCCAACAGCACGCTCGCCAACAGGATGGTCAACAGGCGGAAGCACGTCATGCGGGCGGTCGGCCGTATGTGGCGTGTCCATCGTCACGTCATGAAGTGTCATTGCGCTCTGCTCCGGCAGTCTGATTTTTTCGATTTGATGCCCCTCCAATTCCACACCCGCGCCCGTCACTGCAAGCGAACTCTTCTCTTGCAAATTGGAAAGAGCTGTGAATTTGGAGTCATCCATATCTAGGGGCATAAACGATCCACACCCCTATATATTGGGGCAATCGCAGAAAACCGCCATAGGTTCTCATTCATCCCCAAGGGGGCTTTTCCTGAGTGGCATCACAACCACACCACACGGTTTTTTCACGGCAACGTTTCCTGTCTGGTCACGTTGGAGACAGCATCCCCCAACACGCGGAGAGCGTCTCATGACCATCAACAAGAAAGCTTCGGCCCACTGGAGCGGCACCATCAAGGAAGGCAAGGGCACCATCTCGACGCAGAGCGGCGCCCTTCAGGACCAGCCTTATGGTTTCAACACGCGATTCGAAGACAAGCCCGGCACCAACCCGGAAGAACTGCTCGGCGCGGCCCACGCCAGCTGCTTCACAATGGCGCTATCTCTGATCCTTGGTGATGCTGGCTTTACAGCAGACTCCCTCGATACGGAGTCGACAATTTCCCTGGATAAGGTTGGCGATGGCTTTGCCGTCACGAAAGCCCATCTGACGCTTCGTGGCGTGGTTCCGAACGCAACTGAGGCCGACTTCCTGGACGCTGCCAACAAGGCCAAGATCGGCTGCCCGATGTCCAAGGTTCTCAATACAGAGATCACCTTGGACGCCAAGCTTGCCAGCTAAAGCCTGAAGGCTGGGATCAGTTGTCCCAGCCGCACTGCGCATGATTGCGCAGCAGATGGTCTGCCAGAACGCAGGCCATCATGGCTTCCGCCACAGGCACGGCACGAATACCGATGCACGGATCGTGTCGTCCTTTGGTGCGAACCTCCACTGAATCTCCTGCACTATTGATGCTCGGCACACGTGTCAGGATCGAACTGGTTGGCTTGATGGCAAAGCGAGCCACGATCGGTTGCCCCGTGGAGATGCCTCCCAGGATGCCGCCCGCATGGTTCGATGCGAATTGCGGCCCTGGTGCGATCGGATCAGCATTTTGCTCACCGCGAAGGGCCGCGACGGCAAAACCGTCGCCGATCTCAACGCCCTTCACACCATTGATGCCCATCAGAGCACCAGCGAGATCTGCGTCCAGCTTGCCATAAACTGGCGCACCAAGACCGGGCGGCAAACCTTCTGCAACAACTTCAACAGTGGCCCCGATGGATGAGCCATCCTTGCGAATGGAGTCGAGCAGCTCTTCCCATGGACCAACGCTCGCAGCGTCCGGACACCAGAGCGGGTTGCGCTCCACTTCGTCCCAGTCCCAGCGGGTTGGATCAATGGTCTGACCGCCAATCCCCGTCAGGGCCGCGCGAATCTTCACGCCTTCTCCGACCAACGTTTTCAGCAGCACGCGCGCAACAGCACCAGCCGCGACACGCATGGCTGTTTCACGCGCGGAAGAGCGACCGCCGCCACGATAATCGCGGATGCCATATTTCAGATCGTAGGCAATGTCCGCATGGCCCGGACGATAGCTCTGGGCAATCTCACCATAATCTTTCGACCGCTGATCGGTGTTTTCGATCATCAGCGAAATAGGCGTGCCGGTCGTCTGGCCTTCAAACACCCCCGACAGGATCCGGACCTGATCCGGTTCCCGACGCTGGGTCGTGAAGCGGGACTGCCCCGGCCGACGGCGATCAAGCCAAGGCTGGATGTCCGCTTCGGACAGCTTCAGGCGGGGTGGACAGCCATCCACGACGCAGCCGATGGCTGGACCGTGGCTTTCACCCCAGGTGGTGACGCGAAAGAGTTGCCCGAAGCTGTTGTCTGACATGTCAGTCCCCGGAGCTGACAGCGGCGATGTCCGGAGCTGCCGGGTTCTTCATACCAACCGTATGGTAGCCGCAATCCACATGATGGATTTCGCCCGTCACGCCGCTGGAGAGGTCGGAGAGCAGGTACATGCCCGAACCGCCAACGTCCTTCAGGGTCACGTTACGCTCCATCGGAGCATTGAGTTGGTTCCAGCGCAGGATGTAGCGGAAGTCACTGATGCCGTTGGCTGCCAGCGTCATGATCGGGCCTGCGGAAATACCGTTCACGCGGATATCGTCACGGCCAAGATCGGCAGCCATGTAGCGCACGGAGGCTTCGAGAGCCGCCTTGGCAACACCCATGACGTTGTAGTGCGGCATGACGCGCTCGGCACCGAGATAGGTCATGCTCAGGAACGAACCGCCAGCATTCATCATGGCAGACGCGCGACGGGCGACGGACACGAAGGAATAGCAGGAAATGTCCATGGCTTGCAGAAAGGCATCACGCGGCGTGTCGATGTAACGCCCGCGCAGGTACTGCTTGTCAGCAAAAGCAATGGCGTGAAGCACGAAGTCGATCTTGCCCCACACCTTTTCGATTTCATCGAACGTCGCATCGATTGCGGCATCGTCGCTGACATCACACGGCAGAACCAGATCAGAGCCAACGCTTTCAGCGAGGGGACGCACGCGCTTGCCAAGAGCTTCACCCTGATAGGTGAAAGCAAGTTCCGCGCCCTGTGCAGCACAGGCGCTCGCGATAGCCCAAGCGATGGAATGCTTGTTGGCGACACCCATGATAACACCGCGCTTGCCCTTCATGAGGGTGCCGGTCACGGGAGCCGGGATGTTGTCTTCTGTTTCAGACATTGAAGGTTTCCTGAATCGCGTTGGCGTGTTAGCGCCGTGGTCGCACAAGAGATGCCAGCAAACAAGAGTAACACGACACTCAATGCCTCTTGGACGGCAGTTTCCAGCCGTAGTGTGGATTTCAGGCCCATGAGGCAGGTCAAGGCAACTGCTCCTGCTTCCTTTATATAATTCCTCTGACGCCATAATTCGGAGCCGGAACCTGACAGGGTCTGTTCCGGGACCCGGACGGAGCCGCTATGGTTCTCACATCGCCCTTTCGGGCTGTCCCCGCTGCTTCAGGAGACTTCCATGCCCTCTCTGCCCCTCATCGATCTGACTTCTGATCCATTTGCCCTGTTTGCAGCCTGGATGTCAGACGCAGAAGCGTCTGAGCCCAATGATCCGAACGCCATGGCCGTTGCAACATCCACGCCAGATGGCCACCCTTCCGTTCGCATGCTGTTGCTCAAGGGCGCGGACGAGCGCGGGTTTGTCTTCTATACCAACGTGGAGAGCCGCAAGGGTGGCGATCTGCTGGCCAATCCGCATGTCGCTCTGTTGTTCCACTGGAAGTCCCTGCGTCGGCAGATCCGGATCGAAGGACCGGTTACGCAGGTCAGTGACGAGGAAGCAGATGCTTATTTCGCCAGCCGGTCGCCCATGTCCCGGCTGGGGGCGATTGCATCTGACCAGTCACGCCCTCTGGATGAGCGCAGCACCTTTGAAGAGCGCCTGAAGGCCGCAGAAGAAAAATATGGCAATGGCCCTATTCCACGCCCGAACAACTGGACAGGTTTCCGCGTTGCTCCAGACGCCATAGAGTTCTGGCAGGACCGGCCTTTCCGCCTCCATGACCGAGCATTATGGACTCGTGATGGATCTGAATGGAACGTCACGCGTCTTTATCCGTAAAGATAGAGAACACCCTTTTCCCAAGGTGGGGAGCCTTACGTTATGCTTATCGAAATCAAGAACATCCTTCTCCCCCTCACCGGGGCCGACGATCTGGATTCAGTCATGTCGGTGGCCCTGGATTTTGCCCGTCGTTTTGATGCACACCTGTCTGCTGTCGTTGTCGGATCAGATCCGACCGAAGTTGCCACCCTTGCTGGCGAAGGCATTTCTGCCGGAATGGTGACGGAAATGATTGATGCGGCGGCCACGGAAGCCCACCGCCGCGCCATCAGGATCCGACACAGCTTCGACAGCTTCGTGCATAATAACGGACTTCACCGCGTCGAAGCCTCCAAGATCGGCATGTCCATTGGCGGCGGTGTCAGTGCCAGCCTCGAAGTGCTGGATGGCACGGAACATGATGCCCTGACATGGCGCTCACGTCTGGCAGACATGACGCTCGTGCCCAATCTCATTTCAGCCACTGACCCGCGCGCATCAGAAACACTGCATGCCATTCTTTTTGACAGCGGGCGTCCTCTGGTCATTGCTCCGCCAATTGCTCCGAAAACAGTAGGCAGCCGCATTGCCATTGCCTGGAACGGAACGCCCGAGTCTTCGCTTGCGCTCCGCTGCATCCTGCCATGGGCGCATACCGCGGAAGGCGTTCAGGTTTTGACATGCCAGGAATATCAGCGTCGCGGCCCTACGGGCAACGATGTTGTCCGTTATCTGCGTCTGCATGGCATTTCCGCTACGACACGCGCCTGCGACCCCATCAATAAGGATGTCGGTGCCGGCCTGTTGAAGGGGGCTGAAGATTTTGGTGCCGATATGCTGAGCATGGGGGCCTACTCCCACTCCCGTCTTCGCCAGATGATTCTGGGGGGCGTGACCCGTCATATCCTTGAGAACATGAAACTCACGGTTCTCATGAGCCGCTAATCATGCGTCCTTTTCGGGAGTTCTGCGTTGAAACAGTCATCTGACGTCACAACCATAACCCCGGAAGGACACATTATGATCTCCCGACTTGCTGGCCCCGCTTTTTGCCTGAGTGCGCTGATTGCTACGCCGGTGCATGCCATGGATGTCCCGCAAGCGCCGGACATTTCGGCTTTTACACTTCAGGAGCCTGCCAAGCGTCTGGGCCTGCATCTTGTTCCGTCCACGACACTCGGCTCTGGCTACAACACAGCTTTTTATTCCCGTGATCAGCAGACAGGTGCCCTGAGACTCACAACTGACGGCCTCCAGCCAGTCATTCGTGGAAAGGTCGCTCCGGAGAGTCTTTTGCGAGAAAATACCGCATGGTATTTTCAGCAAACGAATTCTGACATGACGGCGGCCCTACACATTGACCACCTTCCACGAAATGGAAAAGTGGTCATTGGCCGCTTGGCAAGCACACAGCATCCAGTGGCGGAGCTAAGTGTTCAGGGCGACCGGGTCTTTGCACTCGTGGATAATGGGACATCCAAGCAGAGCATTGTGGTCGGCACGGTTTATCCGCATCAGACCATTCGCTATGAAATTCATACGTCTCCGAATGGTCTGATGCGCATCATCGTCAACGGAACAGAAAATCACTTCTCATTGCCCTCTGCCGCGATAGCGCAGGGTGTATGGTTCGAAGCTGTGGCTGGCGAACAGGGTTGGCACGCGCCAACTCACTCCGATATGGCCCGGGTAACCTTCACCGGCCTTCAGGTTCATCACGAAGCAGCCTGACAGTCTGTCACAAAGTTTTGCGAGCGCCATCTGACCATGCTACCCGACTGCTCATGATATCGCCCGCTCGCATGATCCATGTCTGGTTAGGTGCCTGTCTGCGCTCCACCCACTGGAATGTCGGAGGCACCAAACAGGCAAGAGCGCTTCTGACGCAAGCTGATCAGGGAACAGTTCTTGCCCTCTGGCACCGCTCCCTGACACTGGCTCCAGCGCTCTGGTTCTGGGCCCAAGCGATCGAACCACAGGTGAAGCTCCGGGTTCTGATTTCCCGCAACGCGGATGGACGCCTTATCGCGGACGCTATTCGTCCGTGGGGAATCATTGGCATTCATGGCTCCACGTCCCGCAAAGGGAAGGACAAAGGCGGCGCGGCGGCACTGAGAATCGCTCTCCGGGAGCTGAAGCAAGGTGCCTTTGTCGCCATTACTCCAGATGGCCCACGCGGCCCAGCAGAAGAGGTGCAGCCGGGCATTCTTGTGCTATCGCGGATTTCCAGACGCCCCATTATTCCGCTGGGTATGGCCTGCAACAGCATTCGCCTGCCCTCGTGGGACGGCCTTACATTTCCATTCCCCTTTGGGCGCGGGTCTGTCGTGGTCGGTGAACCGCTTATTGAACCGGATACCGAGACGCTCCGTGTTGCACTCAATGCCGTTGCGGAGCAGGCGGAAGCTAACGTCCGCAATCAAAATCTTTCCGTCATGGATCGGTTGTGGGGGGGCGTTGGCAGCCTTCTGGCTCCTGCTCTGACGATCATGCTGCGGGTACGTCTGAAGCGAGGACGGGAGCTGCCAGACCGCCTTCGTGAAAGAATGGGTCTAGGGGGCGGTCAGCGCCCTGAAGGTACACTTCTCTGGATACATGCTGCGAGCGTGGGGGAGACCCTGTGTGCGCGACCATTGCTTGATGATCTTCTGGAAAAGCGCCCGGATCTGCATGTCCTGTTCACAACCGCCACGGTGACGGGCGCAGAAATTGTCAGCCGCCATCCGGAATTCGGGCGCCGCGTCTCTCATCGTTTTATTCCTCACGATGTGCCGCGCTGGTTTGGCCGATTTCTCAAACGTTGGAAGCCGGACGGTGCTGTCTTTGTAGAAAGTGAACTCTGGCCCGGCATCATTGCAGCCTGCTACCGCAAGGCTATTCCCGTCATGCTGGTCAACGGTCGCCTCTCGGATCGCTCGGCTCGCCGGTGGAAAAAAGCCGCTAGCCTGACTGGACGCATGTTTTCCCGTCTTTCCTGGGTTGCAGCCCGAGGCCCGGAAGACGCGGCACACTTCCGCTCCTTAGGCACCAAAGCCGTTTATGAAGATGGAGACCTCAAACAGGACGCTCCTCCTCTGTCATGCGACTTCGCGGAATTGGAGCGACTTCAGGCCGTGATTGGAAATCGTCCGGTTTTCGTCACGGCTTCGACTCATCCTGGTGAGGAGGAACTGGTTCTGGCAGCAGCAGCGCTTGCCAGAGAAAAACAACCCGACCTTCTGACGATCCTCATCCCCCGGCATCCAAAACGTGGCGAGGAACTGGCTTCGCGCTTTGATCTGCCCCGGCGATCCGTCGGGCAGGAGCCGAACCACAAGACACATTGCTGGATTGCCGACACATTAGGGGAGCTGGGCCTGTTCTACAGACTCGCAAATTGCTGCTTCCTCGGCAACTCTCTCGCGGGGAAAGGCGGTGGCCATAATCCTTTCGAGCCACTTCGCCTAGGCATACCAACGGCAACCGGCCCTCTTATGGAAAACTGGCGGGAAGCGGTTAGCCTGCTGCACGATTATCTTCACATCGTTAAGGATATCGATAGTCTGAGCCAGTGGATCACTGGACCTCATGTCACGCCTTCACCCGCAGTGCTTCAGCGCTCCGTGGTGTCCAGACTAAGCCCCCGCATTCTGGAGACACTTGAACGATGAGACTACGGGCTCCGCGATTCTGGTCCGTCCCGAGGGTAGGCCCTGCGGCATTCATGCTGCGCCCTTTGGCAGGAATCGCAACCCGTCTGACCCGTCGCCGCATGACCCGGGAAGGCTATCGAGCCATAGTCCCGGTACTATGTTGCGGCAACGTGACTGCTGGGGGCACGGGAAAAACACCTCTGACACTGGATCTGGTCCAAAGACTGAAAGATCGAGGACATTCTCCACATATTCTCAGTCGCGGTCATGGCGGCAGAGAGAAAGGTCCGCTGGAGGTCAATCCGGGGCGTTCGAGCGCCCGCGATGTTGGCGATGAGCCTCTTCTTCTGGCAAAAGCCGTACCAACATGGGTCGGAGCAGACCGGGCCCAGACCGCGAGACTGGCGGTCGGCCAAGGCGCTGATTGTCTTGTGATGGATGATGGTTTCCAGAACCCGGGCCTTCACAAGGACCTCTCGGTTCTGGTCGTGGATGGCGTCGTGGGGTTTGGCAACGGGCAGGTCATGCCTGCGGGTCCTCTGCGTGAACCGGTGCTGGATGCTCTGAAGCGTGCGCAGTGTGTGGTTATCATCGGGGAAGACCGTCACGGGCTGCTTCTCACCCTTCCCCCGTTCCTCTTCAAAGCTCAGGCCAGACTGGTTCCGGGCCCTGAAATCCGCGGTCTGCAAGGCCGGAGAGTTGTCGCTTTCGCCGGCATTGGCCGCCCCGATAAATTCTTCACCATGCTGCAGGATGCAGGAGTCTCTCCTGTTCGCTGCCTTCCCTTTCCGGATCATCATGCCTACTCGGCCAATGACATCCAGCGCCTTGAAACGCTGCGTCGGGAATCCGGAACCACGCTCGTGACCACAGCCAAGGATGCGGTCAAACTTCCTCCCGCTTTCCGGGCGCAGGTCACCGTCATCAACGTTGAGCTTCTTTGGGCGGACCCAAAAGCGCCGGACCATATTCTGGATCTTCTGTTCCCTCACTCATGACTTCAATTCCACATCGGGCGGAAGCCCTGCTTGTGCGCGTCCTGCTGGGCTGGCTGCGCATTCTCCCCCCTGCGGCCGCGTCCACACTGGGTGGCTCCGTCGCGCGCCATATCGGACCTATTATTCCCGTCTCCAGAGTGGCCGACCGAAACCTGCAACTGGCCATGCCACAGCTGACCAAGGAAGAGCGGCGCGGTATCGTCAAAGACTGCTGGGAAAACCTGGGGCGCACCGTGGCGGAGTTTCCGCATGTGGGCCGATTGAAACAGAACACGCCGACCGGCCCAGGATGGCGTGTTGAAGGATCGGAATATCTGGAAGCCGCACGCGCAACAGGGCGCCCGGTCATTTTCTTTTCCGGCCATATTGGTAACTGGGAACTCATGCCCCCGGTCGTCGCGCGATTCGGGATGCCCTTTGCTTCCTTCTATCGGGCAGCCAGCAATCCGATTGTAGATTCCATCATCCACGCCCTCCGCCGCCGAGCTATGCGCATGGATGTTCCGATGTTCCCAAAAGGGGCACGTGGAGCACGTTCTGCGCTGAAGCACCTGTCTCACGGCGGGCATTTGGGCGTGCTTGGCGATCAGAAAATGAATGATGGCATCGAAGCCCGTCTTTTTGGCCGCCCTGCCATGACAGCCTCTGCAACTGCCGTGTTTGCCCTGCGGCATAAAGCCTTGATTGTAACCGGACATGTGCGCCGCGAAGGGCCTGCCAGACTGGTACTCGCTGTGGATCCCCCCATTGATCCACAGCCTACCGAGAATCGTCAGGCAGATGTCCTGAAGCTGACACAGCAACTCAATGACCGGCTTCAGGAGTGGATAGAGCAGGAACCCGGCTCATGGCTCTGGCTTCACCGGAGATGGGACAAGGCGCTGTATCGGAATATGACAACAACATGTTGAGCTATGCAATTTTTGCATGGCAGATTTGTCACAGTGGGGAAAGTTTATGTCGCGGAAAGGGGTTTTGGCGTCATTTTAGATTGTGAAAGGGGCCGTTTGGATTTTAGCCTGACCTTATCGCAATCCACGGGCTCCCCCGCCCCGCTCTGATGAGGACTTTCCTGATGGCGCAGGCAACTCCCCTATACGATCTTTCACCCGTTTCGATGGGCGGTAATGTCGTGACGTTGAGGCAGGGTGTTCTCCCTCGTCACCGCGAATATCTGTCGCGGTGGCTGGAAGCCGGAATGCGGATGGGTCTCTTCGATGCAGAAATCACACCGACGGATTCCGGGGTCACGAACTTCGATGGAACGACACCCATTGAGCATGTTCTGGTCTGGGTCCGTGAGAACCCGGATCCAGCCTACATGCTCCGCCCGCAAGGGATGCGTTGGGTCCTGATCGATCATCTGCGCAATCATGAACTGGGCAGCTACGCCAGCTTCGAACTGGCTCTTCACACCATTCGCCCGGTTCTGCCGCTGGCCGAGACCTACGCAGCCTGATCCGCGCGGTCAGGATTGCTCCTGACACGCCAGTTGGCTTTCAGGAAAAGCCATAAAAAAACACGCGCCAATCGCCATGGACGCGTGTTTCTGTTTCTGAACCAGCAGTATTTTCTCAGCTTGGACGGACCGCAATATCCCGCGATGCTGGAACAACGATGCGGGCACCACCGCCACGCTGAATCTGGAAAATAGCGAGCGCGCGAGTGACATGACCATCAGCGCGCAGGCGGAACAGGCCATCCACACCCATATAGCCGTCCGGACGGGTCAACGCCTGAACAGTGGGGCCTCCCTGCTTCATCAGGTTGCCAGCAAGGGCTGCGGCATCATAGGCGAAATCCGTCACAGGTGACGGCGCCTGATGATAAACCGCTTTGTATTGGGCAACGTACCCATTGCGATCCTTGGCATCGGGCGCAGCATACCAGGCACCATGCAAGGCACTGAGCTTGCCGTCGAACGCCTTCCAGAGTGCTGGCCCCATGATCTGCACCTGGTCTGACGTCACTTGGTCAGCGTGTAGCGCAGTGATGATGCGCCCTAGCTCCACACCGGTATCTGCCAGCAGAAGAGCGTCAAACGGAGGGGGCGGCACCGCTGGCGCAGCAACTGGAGTTGCTGGCGGCTGCGCAGGCGTTGTAGAGTCGGCAGGCGAATCGGCCGTAGGATCAACAGCCGATGGACCGGGCGGCGTCGAAACCACAGGTGCCGGCGGCAGGCGATTAGCAATATCTGAAAGGGATTTCAGGCCATCATCAATGGTTTGGGCATCCATGGAATGAAAAACGATCTGCGGATCTTTCAAGCCGTCATCTCGGCAGGCCCGCTGTAGTCCTTCCGCCATCGCATGCCCCAGCGCACTATCTGGCAAAAAGGCTGCAAAGTTCTTGCGGCCTGTTGCACGTGCAGCATCCACCATCCGGCGAACCTGTTGCTCCGGTGTCAGGCCCATCACCCAGACACCAGGACGAGCCTGCGTGGAATCGCTTGTGAACGCCAGAACAGGCTTGCCTGCTTCAACAGCCAGCGGTGCGAGAGCCGCAGTTTCTGTAGCCGTTAGCGGCCCAAGGAGCATGGCATCGCCACGCGTCAGGGCGTCATGGGCAGCCTGAGCTGCGCCACCAGCAGCGTTGCTGTCATGGACGTCCAGCACAGGCGAGCCTTGTGAAGACAGAGCCAGCTTGGCTGCATCACGCATTCGCGCACCGATGGCACCGTAGCGTCCCGTCAGGGGAAGGATAAGGCCAACGTCATGCGCTCCAGGAGCCTGACCTGAGCCGGGAATTCCACCCACACCAGATGTCAAAGAGGAGTTTCCGCCGGAGCAGGCGGCCAGCGTCAGGAAGGTTCCTGCGGCCAGCCCAGTGCTTACACCCTTGCGCAGACGGCTCATCGGTCCAGAATAGACCCTTGAGTTCGTCACCGAGGATGCAGATGTCCGAAAAGTCATGTTCCGCTGAAACTCCCTTGAGCGATACGGCTGAAACGTTAACGGCCGCCCCGCCTTCGGAGCATGGCCCGAGAGTGGGGGGACAACTGATATTGGTTGCGACGCCGATCGGCAACCTGGCCGATATCAGCGAGCGCGCGATTGAAGCCTTGAACAGTGTTGAAGCTATTTTATGCGAAGATACACGCGTTACGGCAAAATTATTGATGTCGCGCAACATCTCCACTCCCACACGAACGCTTCACGATCATAACGAACAGGATCGCGCACCGTTCTTTGTGGAAAAAATGGTGGCTGGTGCCAGCTTTGCCGTGGTGTCAGACGCAGGTACTCCGCTTGTCTCGGACCCGGGCTATCGGCTCGTCCGGGCAGCAATCGCCGCTGGTGTTCATGTTACGGCCATCCCAGGCCCAAACGCTGTCATCACGGCTCTGACCCTTTCAGGCCTTCCCCCTCTTCCCTTCATGTTTCTCGGCTTTCCAGCGCCACGGAGCGAAGCCCGCAAGACAGGCTTCGCGACGCTTCGGGCCGCAGAACAGGCTGGCGTTCGCTCCACACTGATCTGGTATGAGGGCCCGCACCGCCTCGTCGAGACACTGGAAGACCTGATCACTGTCTTCGGCCCTGACCGCGAGGCAGCGGTTGGCAGAGAACTGACCAAACGCTTTGAAGAGATGGTGCGGGGAACGTTGGCGGAAGTGCTCGCCCATTTCCAGGACACTGCACCACGGGGTGAGATTACACTCCTGATCGGCCCCTCAGCAGAGGACGATAGCGGAGCAGATGATCTGGATACGCATCTCCGCGAAGCGCTGACCAGTCATTCGGTGAAGGATGCGGCCACTCTCGTGGCGGGAATTATCAAACTGCCCAAGCGCACGGTTTATGCCCGCGCACTGGAGCTTTCCCGCGAAACAAAGGACTGAACGTCAGTCCTCAGACTTCGGGAGCGTGAACAGAGATTGGGATACGCTCCCGCCCGTCCTGATGTCCGACAGGGCGATACGCGTTGTTCGGCCCTGAGCATCCACGACTTCCCATCCCAAAAGAGCAAGTGGCGCTTCGGAGAACATGAGGGTCAGATTCCCCTCACCCGGGCTCTCCGTTTTTTCAACCTGAAGGTTGATCTGACCGTTCTTACGATCAAATCCTGTTACCGTGACATCGCCCGAGAGCTTCAGATCAGGCCGTAGCAACAAGCCGAGGGGAGTACGGTCCAACGGCATAACCGTTACCTGTCCGACGCTCCGATCCTGAAAAACGACTTTGCCATCATTAGCGACAAGAAGAAGCGGGCTGGGACTGTCATAGTCGAAGCGCATCCGCCCCGGACGATCAAGCGTGGCTGTCCCGGCAACAGCTTTCCCATCTGGTGCAATTTGTTGAAACCGCGCCTGAAGCGTTGTGATCTGCGCCAGCGTATCCTGAACGCGCGCAACCCAGCCCTGATCCACAGGACGGAGTTGTGCGGGAACGGCCTGAGCCATGGCAGGGAGCGGAAGAGCTGCTACGGATATGAAAGCGCTGGCCACAGCCGCGCGGAAGAAAAGACGGTTCATCATGCCTCTGGAACTGCCGATCAGGTCACGGGTTGCAAAAAGCTTCGCACCTGCATTCCATAACGTGTTCCTGCACAAACCGGAAACTGATCGTAGCAGGGCTTAACGCCCTACTCCAATACGTCTGACTTCAGATCGATGCTTCGCGGAACAGCGGCTTCACATTTCCGCCCCATGCACCTTCATACAGGGCAAGCCAGTACTCAGCCTGGTTTGGGCCACCATCTGCAATCAGGTGGAGCGGATCCAGGAACTGTGCTTCGTTGCGAACACGGGCGCGAAGTCCCTGCTCCGCGAGAGCCACAACGCGCTTTGCCAGCGCTTTCAGCCCCCCGGGGAAGTCAGCCTGCATGCCTTTGGCAGGAACATCCGCACGGAGTTGCTGATAAACTTCCCAAGGCTGTTCCAATACCAGCTTTTCAGCGGCTTCCAGCGTTGCGGCATCGTAGAACAGGCCAACCCAGAGCGCGGACTGGGCAACCATCATCTCCGGACGACCGGCGTCCGCGCCACGCATCTCAAGGAACTGCTTGAGGCGCACGTCAGGGAAAACAGTCGTGAGGTGATCCTCAAAATCACCAATTGTCGGCGTCAGACCTTCCAGAGCAGGCTGCGCAGTGCCTTCCAACCAACGCCGGAAGGAGCAGCCACTGGCGTCGATGTTTTTTCCGTCCCGAGCGACGAAATACATCGGCACATCCAGCGCCCAGTCCACGTATTTCTCGAAGCTGAAATCTTCTGCGAAGAACAGCGATGGCTGGCCTGAACGCTGATTATCGGTATCCGTCCAGATACGGGCGCGATTGGAAAGGAAGCCGTTTGCTTTGCCTTCTACAAAAGGCGAATTCGCGAACAGAGCCGTGGCCAATGGCTGAAGCGCCAGCGATACACGCATCTTGCGGGCCATATCGGCTTCATCACCGAAGTCCAGATTGACCTGCACAGTACAGGTCCGCGTCATCATATCCAGGCCCAGCGTGCCAACCTTGGGCATATAACTGCGCATGATGGCGTACCGACTCTTGGGCATCCATGGCATTTCGTCGCGCGCCCAGAGCGGCTGAAAACCAAATGGCAGAAAGCCAAGTCCGAGCTCAGCAGCAGGACCGCGGATCAGATCGAAATGCTCCTGCATCTCGCTCTGCGTTTCCTGCAAGGAGACAACCGGCGCACCGGAAAGCTCGAACTGTCCAGCGGGCTCCAGAGAAATGGACCGCCCTTTCTGGCTGTTCTGCCCGGCCAGACCGATCAGCGCCTCACCGTCGTGGATCGGAGCCCAGTCCGGCCCCTCCAGTTTCCGCAACAGCGCGCCAATACCTTTGGGTTCATAAGGAGGTGCTGACAACGGTGTACGCCCATCATCCTGCCCCGGCAGTACAAAGCCGAACTTCTCGTGTTCGGTTCCGATCTTCCATTCGGACCGCGGCTTGGAGCCCCGTTCCAGAACCTCGACGAGCTGCGCCCGATTCTCGATCGTTGCGCTATTAGACGTGCCGGGATTGGACATGGCGGTTTTGCCTCGATTTGCGATCGTTGTTCGATATTGATTGAACTTGTAGCACCTCAGACTGTCCTGTCACCCTCAGGCGCCACGACGCAGTGCAAGTCGCGCCAGTCCGGCGCAGACAGCCGTCTCGGCGCGCAGTACCAGCGGCCCCAGTGTCAGCGCATGAACAGCAGGATGCTTCTGAAGCAGCGCCACCTCCGCATCGGAAAAGCCACCTTCAGGCCCAATAAGAAGGGCAGACGCGACCAAAGGACCATTCGCCCCGGGACGTCGCTCAAGAGCCGCAAACAGCGGCTTGTCCTCCGGCCATTCCGCAAGAACGGATTTCAAGGGCTCCAGCGGCTGGATTTCGGGAATATCCAGCCGCTCGCATTGTTCAGCAGCTTCACTGGCAATCAGGGCAAGGCGGTCGAGGTTCAGGCGATGCGTGTTTGTGCGCTCTGTTACGACGGGCCGAAAACACGTCACCCCGAGTTCTGTCCCCATCCGGATAACGAGTTCTGTCGCATCCCGCTTGAGGGGCGCAAACAGCAGTTCCACACCCTCTGTGACCTGAGGTGCGCGCTCTCGCGTTCCCAGCCGCACTGTTCCCTTGTCTTTTCGCAAGGTCTGGATGATGGCATTCCACTCTCCATCTCGCGCATTGAAGACACGTACCGGATCTCCAGTGCTCTGCCGCATGACATTGCCAAGGTAATGGGCCTGACTGGCGGGAAGAGGAAGTTCCAGCCCTTCCGTAAAGGGAACATCCGGCACTTCAAGATAAAGACGGGGATCAGATCGGCTCATCCTTTTCCGATAGCGCGCAACAGCCATTGACGGAAGCGCATCTGCCCCTCATCACGTGCTTTGATGAGTGAAACCCGCCCCCATACCGATATCAGCCTGACAGGCTGGACCGGCCGCCTGCCCGAACCATGGCGGTCCTACGCACTTTTGGCCCGACTGGATCGCCCGGTTGGGACATGGCTGCTGTTTCTCCCTGGGGTTTGGGGATTATTCCTTGCACCGAATGCGCCACTCGGACTCCGCGTTGTCTACACGGCCCTTTTTGCGTTCGGCTCACTCGTTATGCGCTCTGCCGGATGCGTAGTGAATGACATCTGGGACCGCGATATTGATGCCAAGGTTGCCCGAACCGCGGGCCGTCCGCTTGCCAGCGGTGCGCTCTCCCTGAAGCAGGGCCTTAAGCTGCTGGCCTTTTTACTTCTGTGCGGTCTGGGCGTTCTGGTGTGCCTGCCCCGCGCATGCTGGCTTCTGGCGCCCTTTGCTTTGCTGCTTGTGGCGCTCTACCCCGCGGCGAAGCGTGTGACGTGGTGGCCACAACTCGTCATGGGCTTCACGTTCGGTTTTGGTGCGCCCATGGGCTATGCCGCAGCAGGGGGCGGCCTGGATGGAAATGGCGCGCTGCTATATGGCGCTGTCATCCTTTGGCAGCTCGGCTTTGATACCATCTATGGCTTCCAGGACATGGAAGATGACGCCCGCATCGGTGTTCGCTCCACGTCTCGCCTGATGGAAAAGCGCGCTCGGCCCTTTATTGCCACCTGCTACAGCTTGATGCTTCTGGCGCTGGGACTCGTCGCCATTCATGCCCATCTGCATCTGGGGTTCTGGCTGTTCTTCCTGATCGCAGGGGGCCTCCTTCTCCAGCAGGCTCGCACGCTGAACCCATACGATGCGCCAAACTGCCTGCGACAATTCAAGCAGAACGTTCCAATCGGTTTCCTTCTGGCTCTGGCCTTTATCTGCGGAAGACTTTGAACATCATGTCTGTCAGACTGCAGGACCCCGCGGCATTTATCCGCGAGAATACGGCGGTCGAGACCGCCAGCCTTGTTCCCGAAATTCCCCTGCATCTGGCAACAGACATCACCCCCATCTGGCAGACCAGCGAAGCCTTCCTCGAAGCGCACGGTATTGAGCCCCCGTTCTGGGCATTTGCGTGGCCAGGCAGCCAACTTATTGCGCGATATATTCTGGATAATCCTCAGCGCGTCGAAGGCAAGAGAGTTCTGGACGTGGCGTGTGGATGCGGATTAGCCGCCATTGCCGCCGTAAAAGCGGGTGCGTCTATCGCAGCGGCCAATGATATTGACCCTATGGCTCTCGAAGCAACGGCCCTTAACGCTACGCTCAATGCCGTGACAGTAGCGCTTTGTCCGGGCGATCTTGTCGGTTCAAAGCCGGACTGTGATCTGCTGGTGATCGGAGATGTCTGTTACAACGAGGCGATGGCTGCACGCATCATGCCATGGCTGCTGGAATGTGCCCGGCACTGCGAAGTCTGGCTCTGTGATCCAGGTCGCCACTACGCTCCGAAACTGGATCTGGACATCCTGATTCAACAGAACGTCCAGACCACTCAGGAATTGGAAAGTACCGATCAACGAACGACGACGCTCTTCAGTCTGCGAGGTATTTCCGCCCAAGACTAAGGGCAGATCCCGTTAGCGCGGCGATCATCGCGCCTCCAAGGCAGATGAAGGCTGGATGTGGGAAGATCGTGAAAAGAGCTGCAACGAGCAGCGCACCCGTCGTCTGGCCACCCAGTCGTGCGACGGACAGCATGCCGCTGGCCCCACCTTCCCGCCCAGCCGGCGCAGAGACCATGATGGCCCGATTGTTGGGTGGCTGGAAAAGCCCGAACCCACATCCGGCCAGAAGCGTCCGCCACGCGATCGCAGCGTTGCTCGCTTCCAAGGGCAACAACCAGAGCAACATAAAGCCGAATGCTGTCAGGAGCAGTCCGAGCGAGGAGAGAACTGAAGCGGGAAAGCGGTCAGCAATCTTTCCAACAACAAACGACATCACTGCAACGCCAACAGCCCAAGGCGCAATCAGCAAGCCAATCGTGGAATCTCCACGATGAAAAGCCGATGCCAAGGTGAACGGCATGGCGACGATGTAGAGGTTGGAGGCCACAAAACCTAGAAATCCGACCAGACACGCCAACAGAAAAGGCCGCCGCGCCAGCAGATCCACCGGGACAATCGGCTCACGCCGTCCCTTTTGATACCGCAGAAGCAGCCACCAGCAGATGATACCCGCTCCCGTGAGCAACGATCCTGGTAGAAAATCGCCGTGCATCAATCCGTCCAACCCGATGCCGAGCAAAGCGAAGGACGCTACGGTCAGAAGGGAGCCCGGAATGTCTGCCTGCGTCTCGCTGCGCGGTGTCTGTGGCAGCGCAAAATGGGCCATGACGAGAGCGGCAAGTGCGAGTGGGAGATTGATCCAGAAAATCCAGGGCCACGTCGCGACCGAAAGGACGATCGACCCAATTGTTGGGCCAAGCGCGACGCCAATCCCGACAAACAGACCGTTCAGAGCAATGCCCTTACCAAGCTCTGCGTGGGGATAAATGAAGCGTACGAGCGCGATATTCACGCTCATGATGCAGGCGCCACCCACACCTTGAAGGGCGCGCGCCAATGTCAGTTCCAGCAGGTTCTGGGACAGGGCACAGCCAACGGACGTAATGAGGAATAGAAAAATCCCAATCTGGCTCATGCGGGCAAAGCCTACTCGGGAGCCAAAAGACGCGAGTGGGAGCAGACAGGACAGATTGGCGAGCTGATAAGCGTTCACCACCCAGATCGCCCGAGACGAGGGGGCGTTCAGATCATGGGCGATGGAGGGAAGCGCCACGTTTGCTATGGCGTAATCCAGAACGGAGAGAAGCAGCCCAAGAAGAACGGCTGACATTGCTTTGGCACGCTGGGCTCCGTAGAGCCCAGCGTGCCGTTGAGGGTCGACGCCGAGATCACTCTCGTCCGCCGCCTTGGCTTTCATCACGATTTAACGTCCCAGATTTCTAAGTTTCTTGCCCGAAAACAGATTGGCCTCAAGTGTCTCCAGGGAAACACCTTTCGTTTCCGGAACCATCATGAGGGTGACGAGAACAAAAAGTCCATTGAACGCTGCAAACATAATGAATGTTGATGCTGCCCCCATAGCCACCATGATCATGGGGAAAGTCTTGGAAATGGCCCAGTTTGCAGCCCAGTTCGTAACCGTTGAGCAGCCAATTCCAAAATCACGTCCGCGCGTTGGCTGAACTTCGGAACACAGCGTCCAGACCAGCGGTCCCTCTCCGATTGCGAATCCGGCGACGAACAATAGAACAAATCCACACAGTGCGATCTGTGCCTCAAAGCTCGACGCGCCCACGGCCAGCAACGCACCCACGCCCAAGAGCGCAAAACCCGCAATTGCGCAGCTTAGGATAAGCAAAGGACGGCGCCCCCACTTGTCCACGCAGGCAATGGCAACGCCCGTCAGAATCATATTCGTCAGACCAACGAGTGTCGTGGCCCAGATGGACGCGTTGACCCCGAAATGAGCGGCCTGAAAAACCCGCGGCGCATAATACAGGAGCGCGTTGATACCCGTGAGCTGCTGCATGACCTGCAGAAGCATTCCGAGATAGACGGAGCGCCGAAAGTTGGGATTGCTCCGGAAAAGGCCAAAGCCAGCGTCGCTGCTTTTGTGAAGACGCGCCTGAATATCTGCAAGCTCAGCTTCTGCCACTTCTTCGTCGGAGCGAAGGCTATTGAGCACGCGACGCGCATGATCCTTGCGTCCCTGCATCATCAGCCAGCGCGGGCTGTGTGGCAGGATCAGGACAATGCCCAGAAACAGGGTGGCAGGAACAGCCATAATCCCCAGCATCCAGCGCCAATGCTGACCTGTTGCCAGCAGACTGTCAGACACGAAGGCCAGGAAAATCCCGAGCGTGACCATGAGCTGATAGAAGGAAATCATGGAACCACGCGCAGATTCCACCGTAATTTCAGAAATATAGAGAGGAGCGGCAAACGCCGCCAAACCGACAGCAAGCCCCAGGAAAACGCGCCCGACAATCAGCACCAGAGCAGAAGGCGCCAGCGCACACAGTAACGTTCCTACAAGGAACAGAACCGCAGCCACGAGCATGGCCCCTGTCCGGCCATAGCGGCTGGAAATCCGACCGGCGGCGAGAGAGCCGAATGCTGCTCCCGCCATCATCGAAGATACGATCCACCCCTGCAGGGCGTCACTCGCGTGAAAATCTGTAGCGATAAAGGGCAAGGCGCCAGCGACAACACCGGTATCGAGACCGAACATCAGACCAGCGAGAGCTGCCATGATGCCCAATGCCGTGGCGCGCGCCGTGCTGCGTTGAGGCTCTCCTGAGGAGCCTTCACTGCGAACCGCAGCAATCCCGACCATAATCTGTAATCCTCATCTCTAACTCAGGCCTGATGTAGGGCTTGGCGGCTCTTCTAGGGCCGAACACCATGCACCGCCATAGGCTGACGAAGGATTAGGTATACGAAAATGGGGAGTTTTGCAGTCCTGTGAGAAGATTTTGTTCCGCTATGCGTTCATTGCATAACGGAACAAAAAACAACTCTCACTTATCCGCGTAAGGATTTGTCGTCCCGCGAAGCTGAATACGAATGGGCACACCAGGCATATGAAATGTCTCGCGCAGCCCGTTCACCAGATAGCGCTTGTACGCATCGGGCAGCATTTCTGCTCGGGTACCGAAAAGAATGAATGTCGGCGGACGAGCCTTCACCTGCGTCATATAACGCAGCTTGAGGCGGCGTCCATCAACCAGAGGCGGCTGATGACGGTCCAGCATTGCTTCAAACCAACGGTTCAGCTCACCCGTCGTGACGCGCGAATTCCAGACTTCGTACGCTTTCCGGACAGCCGGAAGAAGACGGTTAACGCCAGCCCCTGTCAACGCCGAGAACGTGACGACCGGGATGCCACGAACCTGAGCAAGGGACGTCTCGATCCGGTCTGAAATGGCCTGACGTGTAGCAACGCGGTCTTCAACAGCGTCCCACTTATTGAGAGCCAGAACGCAGGCGCGGCCTTCCTTCTCAATCAGACGGGCAATTTGAAGATCCTGCTCGTGCACACCTAGTGTGGCATCGATCGTCAGCACGACGACTTCCGCCATTTTCAGCGCTTCAATAGAGGCGGAAACAGACATGCGCTCAAGATGCTGCTCGACACGGGCGCGCTTACGCATCCCTGCCGTATCAACAAGCTTGATCGGGCCATGTTCGTCATGCAGATCGACGGAGATCGAATCGCGGGTCAAACCAGCTTCAGGGCCGGTGATCATCCGCTCTTCACCGAGAAGACAGTTCAGAAGCGTGGATTTGCCTGCATTTGGGCGCCCAACAATCGCCAGATGAAGCGGGCCAGCCGGGCGCTCTTCAGGCTCTTCGCCCTCTTCCGGCTCCTCGTCACGACGACGACGGCGCTCCTGCTTTGGAGCACCGGGAAGACGATCGACGATCTCTCCCATGAGGTCACTGATGCCCTCACCATGCTCGGCGGACAGCGCCAGTGGCGTGCCCAGACCCAGCGAGTAGGCCTCCAGTGCGGAATTGGTTCCCGCCTGCCCCTCTGCCTTATTGGCAATCAGCAGAACCGGACGGTTCTGACGACGCAGCCAGTTGGCAAAATGAGCGTCAGTTGGCGTGATACCGGCGCGTGCGTCGATGCAGAACAGCACCAGATCTGCCATGGAGACGGCAGATTCGGACGATGCACGCATACGACCGAACAGCGTGTCCGGGGCAGCTTCTTCGAGGCCCGCCGTATCAATCACACGGATGCGGCGACCGCGCATGTGGGCTTCGCCCTCCTTGCGGTCACGCGTCACACCGGGCTGATCGGAGACGAGCGCCTGACGACGCCCGACAAGCCGGTTGAAAAGAGTGGATTTCCCGACATTCGGACGCCCGGCAATAACAACTACGGGCAGATTCTCAGAGGTCATTCGTTCAGCCATAGGCCCGCAGAACAGCATCCTGGGACAGCGTCAGAACCAGACCGTCACAGACGATCGGCTGAACCTGGCATGGAGCCGTGGTTTTACGGGTCGATTCAATTTTGCCGGTTACGGCATCAACAATCACCATGCCTTCCTGCGGCAGGGTAGAGAAACAGACCAGCTTGCCGTTTACGAGCAGAGGCCCCACCCACTGGATGGCGTCCTTCTGCACTTCCTGTCGGCGGAAGCGGCGAAGCTGGGTAATCCAGCGTACGTGGCCGGACAGACGGTCCAGACAGGCAAGCTGCTGATCGGTGGACAGGACAAACATCCAGTCACCGCAGATTGTCAGGGGCGTCTGGCCACTGACTTCGCGCTCCCACAAGCGACGTCCGGAGCGCATATCCACAGCCACAAGAACGCTAGACATGGAAATGGCATAGGCCGTGCCATCCTTGATGACCGGAGCCCCGCGGATGCAGGAGAAATCCAGCATGGCGCCCATACCGTTGGCACCGCCAAGGCTATCGCTCCACACCATTTCACCAGAAGCCGCACGCAGCGCGACGAGGTCGCCACTGCCAAAGCCTGCCAGAACCACACCATCTACGATCGCAGGAGCAGCCTGCCCGAAGATGACGGTGTCCGCACCCGTTGCCTGATATGTCCAGACCTGTCGGCCCGTGGCAGCCTCAAGTGCGTAAAGACGCTCGTCAATTGTCCCGAAAACGACAAGACCATCGGCAATCGTGGGGGCCGAGCGCCCGGGTGTGCCGAGATCGACAGCCCACTTGATCTTGCCACTGGCAGCATCAACGGCCAACGCCTGCGCAACGCCATCCACGATGTAGAGGGTCTCTCCATCGAGTGCGACGCCGCCGCCAATGTTGGTGGAGCGGGACTTTTTAGGAGCTGGCTGATGGGACCAGAGCTGCTTCATGCCCGGCCACGTCCAAGCCTTCACCACACCCTGTGCATCCGTGGTGAAAATCCGACCATTCCCGATCACCGGCGGGGACTGAATGGCCCCGCGGCTGTTCGGCATGATGGCCACCATGGACAGGAAGCTCGTCGGGTTCACCTCGGCACCGATAGAGCGGCTCCATTTGATGTCCGAACCATTCCAGACAGCATTGACGGCAACATGGTCCGGCGTGCGGTCAGGCTGAAGCCATTCCGTCACGGACTGCGGTGCAGACAGTGTGATGGGCGTATGATCTTCCGGATCAACGGTCAGACCTGCCCCAGTGGAGAGCACGTCAACGCGATGGCCGGCCAGCGTGGGCTTCTCATCATCGTTGAAGAGGCTGCATCCACCCATCGCAGTCAGAGCGGCGCCAGAACAGGCAACACGCAGCATCGAACGGCGGTTCATGGGCGCAGAAGAACGGTCAGGACGGCGCATTAACCAGCGTCTCCAAAAGTTTCGAGAAGAGCCTGTGCACGCGCACGAGCCCCTTCAGGTGCAGATACACTTCCAACAATCTGCGTCAGAAGGCGACGGGCTTCTTTCTGCTGGTCAGCCGTCGCATCCGGACGCAGATCCAGAGCAACCAGACCTTCCTGAGCCAGAGCTGACCAGGCGCCACCATTCTGCGCAAGCGCTTCATAGCCGGGACGCAACGTCTTCGGATCCGCCGTGTTGGTCTGAGCATTCAGGACCATGTAACGGGCCATGTCCTTCAAGGCAGGCTCAGCGACAGAATCGGACGCGACGCTATTCCAGGCCTTCAAAGCAGATGCCAGATCATGATCCTGCATCTTCAGATCTGCCAGACGCAGCGCTGCATAAGACCGCACGCCAACAGGTCCATGATCTGCCAGATCCTGAAAAACTGTCTCGGCTTTCTGCGTGACAGTCTTGTCGTGCTTGGGATCAGCCAGCGTCTCAAGTGTATTGAAATACTGAGCTGAGGCAGCCTGCTGGGCCTGCTTCCGGGCATGATTCTGCCACTCCCAGACACCGCCGCCAATCGCTCCCACGATGACGACACCTGCCACAACAGCACCCCATCGGCGCGCAGCTGCCCGTAGGCGCTGAAGCCGAATTTCTTCGTTCACCTCTGTGATGAAATCGTCCGCCACCTGGTCCCCTGCTGGATCGGTCTTGTAAAGTTCTGGCGGAACCATACAGGCGCCGCACGTTTGCGGCAAACGCTTCGCTTGAGAAGCTGTTACCGAAAGAAACCGGCCATCAGTTTAGGGCTTCCTTAACCCCTGCCGCATAATGCTGCCAAACATGAAAAAACCAGCTCTGCTTCTATCGCCGGTTCTGATGTTTTGCACACTATGCGGCTGCGCGCCGGACCGGATTGCCTCTGCCATTACCGGAAAAGATTGCAATACGGCCTATCTGTATGATGACGAAAGCTTCTGCTCCCGCCCGGTTGGTCCGCCCCCGCCCCAGCCATACTGCACCACCAGCTTTGAAGGCACGGATTGCTGGGCACGGCCGGACCTGATGCCGAATGTCGCGCGCCAGACCTATGAAGGTCCGACTTCTCTAACGCCACAACAGAATCAGGTGCGGATGGGCCAGTGAAAACCTGTCAGTGATGGCCGAGCTTACGTCCAGCGGCAGTCAGTTCGGAAGAAAGCTTCTGGAATGACCCCGCGATGTGAGTCTGAACGGCTGCACTGGCAGAATGAATTCGTGAGATTTTAGCGCTGGCTTCCTGGCTGATGGCCGTCTCTTCACGGTTGGCCTGCCCTGAAACACATGCGTTATAGGCCCGCGCTTCTTTTTCGTAAGCTGTCACTCGGTCCACGCTCTCGTTGTACTGGGCAACAGTCCCAGCCTTCACGGCGGGAGCGTCTGGCTCGGCACCACATTTTGGTGCGCTCCAACCGGATTCGGCAGCGCTGGCTGTTCCAAAGGCGAACACGGACAGAAGGGACAGGCCGCAGAGTGCGGCGACGGGGCGAATCATAAAACTCTCTTTCATGGTCGAAGCGTCGCGCGCCCTACGCCCCGATCAAGGCGCAAATTTGGCAAACCGTCCCGTCGCTTCACCAATCACCTCATCGTCCTGCATGACCACCGTTCCACGCACGATGGTTGCCATTGGCCAACCCGTCACATGGGTTCCGTCAAATGGCGTCCACCCTGCAGGCGAGACGATCCAGTCATTGGTAATTTCCCGCTGTGCTTTCATGTCCACAAGCGTGAAATCTGCGTCGAAACCGACAGCCATGCGGCCCTTGGTCTGAAGACCGTAAACACGCGCTGGCCCGGCGGACATCAGATCCACCAGACGTGCCAGTGACAGACGGCCTGCATTCACATGATCAAGCATGACCGGAACAATGGTCTGGACACCAGTCAGGCCAGCCGGGCAATTCGGCCAAGGACGTTTCTTTGCTTCCAGTGGATGCGGCGCGTGGTCCGAAGACACAACATCGACACGACCATCCTGAATGGCTTTCCAGCTTGCCTCGTAGTGATAGCGATCCCGCAAAGGCGGGTTCATTACGGCAAGCCCACCCAGCTTTTCATAGCATTCCGGGCCAACCTGCGTGAGGTGATTGACCAGCACTTCTACGGTTGAGACATCCCGAAAGTCAGCGAGATATTCCAGTTCTTCGGCTGTGGACGTGTGGAGAATATGGGCCGGCCGACCCGTCTTGCGGGCAATCGCCATGATGCGGCGCGTTCCCAGAAACGCACATTCCACATCCCGCCAGACACTATGTGTGGCGTAAGGCTGGCCTTCATGAAACATTGGTTTGCGTGCCTGAAGACGGTATTCATCTTCTGAGTGAAAGCAGACACGACGATGGCCGGAACGCATGACGGCTTCGATGCCTTCGTCGTCCTCGATCATCAGGTTGCCGGTAGAAGACCCCGCAAACACCTTGATCGCACAGACGCCTGGCTGCTGCTCGAGCATGGCAAGGTCAGGCGTGTTCTCACGGGTCGCCCCGATGTACATGCCGACATCGACATGAGCGACATTACTGATGTGCTCTCGCTTCCAGTCCAGCATCGCCTTGTCCGTAACGCTGGGCGAGGTATTCGGCATATCGAAAACTGTTGCGACACCGCCCAAAGCTGCCGCGCGCGTTCCGGTTTCAAGAGTTTCTACCGCAGCATTTCCGGGGTCACGCAAGTGGACATGGCTATCGATCAGGCCCGGCAGGACATGCAGCCCCGTCGCATCAATCACCCTGTCAGCCTCATCGTCGTGCGAAACAGACAGAGAAGCGATGCGACCGTTTCGGACACCCAGATCCGCCTCCGCTTCTCCCCACGGGAATACGCAGCGGCCACCCCGGATAATCAGATCGTAATGCATGGTCTGTCCTTGTCAGTCTGATGAAAACCGCACTTAGCGAGCGCGGGAAAGTGTCTCGAAAACATCTCCGTCAGCCGGAATGCCTTCAACATGATGTCGGAACCACAAAGCGTAGAACAACAGCGTCCAGGCTTGGCGGGCGTGACCGCGCTGGGTCGCAGTCGAGAAAATACGTTCGACCTTGTGCGGAGCCATGACGTCCTGAATGCAGGACTGTTGCGCGACCAGCGGGCTCAGTCGTTGAGACTGTTTCTCGATCCACGGCCCAACAGGCACAGTGAAACCCTGCTTCGGAGCAAACGGCTTTGCCTGTGGAAGCGCATCCTGAAGCCAGCGGCGCAGAAGCCACTTACCGTATCCATCCCGCACCTTGAAATGATCCGGGAGAGACCAGACAGCCTTGGCCACAACAGGGTCTAATAGCGGTGTGCGCCCCTCAGCAGAATGCGCCATCAGGCAGCGGTCCAACTTGAGCAACAAGTCATTCGGGAGCCATTCGGCGATATCAAGCGCCTGCACTGCGGGAAGCCCCGTCAAACGCTGGGACAGTTCCATAGCCGCGAGCCCGGCGCGCCACTGACGCCCCTGTCCCGGCACACACCGACCAAATGTACCCGAACGCCAGGGCCCTCTTCCGCCGCGCCACCACGGCTTCATGGCCCGACGATAGCGCCCATATCCGGCAAAGAGCTCATCTCCCCCTTCGCCGCTCAGGATCACAGTGACGTCCTTGCGCGCTTCCTGCGCCAGAAACCACGTTGGGATGATCGCGTAATCTGCCGCGGGGTCATCCATGCAGGCCACGATGGCAGGCAGATGGGACCAGACCATTGCTTCTGTGACGGTCAGAACATGATGATCTGCACCAACCGAAGCCGCCAGCGCTGCGGCATCGGTAGATTCGTCCGCTTTTCCAGTGTCAAAGCGCGCCGTCCAGGTCATGGGACGCGGTAGCCCGAGTTTATGAGCGGCCGCGAGAATGGCAGAGCTATCAATTCCGCCCGATAGAAACAGTCCCAGAGGAACATCGGCCCGAAGGTGCGCATGAACACTGTCGGTCAAGGCGGCATCGAGCCTGTGCAGAGCCTGCTCGTCCGTCAGGTCAGCGGAGATGGTTTCCGTGGCTTCCTGCAAAGCGTGGCGACGACGCGATTCAACGATCCGCCCATCCACAATCCGCAGGGTTTCACCCGGCAACAAGCGCCGTATTCCCGGGAAAACTGTTTTTTGCCCGGTTGTGAACTGAAGCTGGAGCAGTTCATTCCGCGCCTTGCTCCTGACACGCCGGACACCAAAGCCTCCGGCCAGCAAAGCCTGCGCCTCTGAGGCGAAAGCAATTCCACTTTCGTATTCCGCAATATAAAGTGGCTTGATGCCGAACGGATCACGGGACAGCAGCATTTCGTGCTGGCCTTGCTCGTTCTCAACGGCGGCGATGGCATACATGCCGCGCAGTTCGTGCGTGTAGCCAGTTCCATCTCTCAGCCAGAGGTGCAAAGGCGGTTCACAATCGCTCCTGGTCTGGAAACGATCAGCAGGGAACGTACTGCGAATGTCCGGATCGTTGTAAATCTCTCCATTGGCAATCAACGCCGCATTCCCGACCCGAAAGGGTTGGGTTCCGCCAGCAATATCCACGATGGACAGGCGGCGATGCCTCAGCGCGGCGCCCGTAAGATCCAAGCGCCCTTCCCCATCCGGCCCACGATGAAAAATTGCAGCAGACATTCGTTCCAGCGCGGCTTGATCAGGCGCCTTTCCGGGCAGACAGGACAGACCGGCGATTCCACACATCAGGTCAGCCCTCCGTCCAGAAATTCGGACCAGCGGGCCATCACAACATCCTGTGCAAACTCGCGCTCGAACCGGGCACGACCATTGTGCCGCAAACGCTGGGCAAGAGCTTTATCTTCCAGAATATTCCCGATCTGGACAGAGAAGGCTTCAGCATCCTCAACGGGAGCAAGAAGGCCATCTTCGGTCCCGGAAAGAATTTCCTGAGGCCCCTGAATAGCACTTCCGACAACAGGCACCGCTGCTGAAAGACCTTCAATCACGACATTTCCAAGCGGCTCGATCCGCGATGGGCAAACCATAACATCACAGGCCCGCAACCATGGCCCACTCTCCGCGACCCACCCCGGAAGATGAACACGGCCTGAAAGATTTTCGCTTCGGATCAGCGCTTCCAGCGTCGCACGCTCCGGACCTTCCCCGGCAATAACGAGGTGCACGCTTGGCAGACGGGTCATGGCACGGATCAGGACATCGAACGCCTTGTTTTCATGCAGACGCCCCAACGCCAGCACAAACGGAACATCGGGAGGCAGGAAGTCCGGACGTACCGGCGTCACAGACGCAAAATCTGTCGCAAAATTCGGTAGGTAATGAACGCGGTTCGCAGGCCATCCCTGGGCTTTCATCCAATCGGCCAAACCACGCGTATTTCCAATCAGATGTTCGCAGCGCCGATAATTGGATAGATCGTAGTATCCGCCCAGACGCCCTGCTGTTCGCCAAGGACCTGTCGGCAGTTTGCGCGCCGCACGACTCATCCAAGCCACAACCACATCAGGTTGAAACTCACGCAGGTTCCGCCGCAAGTGCGACCGCGTTCTGACATCCAGAGCGCCACCAAACCTGAACGTATGGGTTTCCACGCAAGCGGCACGAAGACGATCTTCCCGCGCGGCATCATGACGGATCAGAGCGCGAACAGGACGCTCATCCTGAGTTTGAGCCATGGAAAGGCGCTCAAAGAACAGTTCCGCCCCGCCTCGTGCCGACCCCGCCATGACATGGGCCACTCTGGCTTTGCGCCCGGAAAAAGAACACGACACCACAGGCGAAGGCTGGAAAGAAACGCTCATACTTTCTCTATCGGCCATGCAGGGCAGCGCTTCAAGGTCAGGTCCGGAAGGAACCAGCGTTTCCTGCCAGAATGGCTTTGGCAACATCCAGAACCGCTTCGACACTCAGGTCTTCCAACGACGCTTTTCCTTCCGGCCCGGGAGCCGCGATTGCGAACGCCTCAATCCCCGACGGAGCATATTCGGACATGCGGGAGGGCCCAAACAGACCAAGCGTGGGCGTTCCGGCAGCGGCGGCCAAGTGCATGAGGCCTGAGTCATTGCCTACAAAGAGCGCACAACGAGCAAGCAGCGCTGCTACTTCTCCAAGAGACCTGTCTCCGCCCAGGTCCAGCGCCTCCGGGAGCGCGTCCAGAACAGGCCTGGCCCGTTCCTTTTCGGCATCTCCCGGCCCATAAAATAGAACAGGTCGCATCCCCTGCCGACGCAGGCCTTCAGCAAGTGCGACAAATCGTTCTGGAGGCCAGATCTTGCCGTCCCAATTCGCCGTTGGCCCCAAAGCCAGCCAAGGGCCACCGGCCAGCAGGTTTTTTGCAGTTTTGTCATGCTGGCTGGAGGTCCAGACCCGCGGCATCGGGGTTTTGTGACGGCCAAGCGCGTCACGAAGCTGCTCGATCTTGCGTCCGTCCCGGCGTCCTCCCTTAACGATCAACCTTCGACGCGTTCGGAGCGTGAGGCTGAGGAGGGAGCCTCGAAGATCCACGACCATAAACCAGCGCGTTCGAACGCATGCAGACCAGAGGTCCAGCCAGTGTCGATCGTGGCGGCGTTTTTCAAGAGTAATAACCCGCTCACAACGAGGGGCTGGCTCGAACAACCCTGCCGCGACCGGCCCACAGACAACAGTAAATACAGCTGCCGGATAGCGTTTTTGCAGAGCATCCAGCACACCGGTGGAAATAACGGCATCGCCAAGCCTGTTGGACGTGATGAACAGGATCTTCATCAGTCGCGGCGCCACACCGGATCCTTCAGACCATCCACAAACGCTGTATGAGCCGCCAGCTCTTCTGCATTCGGGAGCGCCATTTTCCGTGGGGTCCGGTTCGCGAGCATATCACCCGCTTCTGCAATACTGCGGCTCCGTGAAGGTCCAGCCAGTCCAAGCCCGCGCTGGCGGCCGCCCATCAGTTCGACATACACTTCTGCCAGCAATTTGCAGTCCAGCAGAGCATTATGGGTGCCGCGTTGGGACAGGTCGATGTTGAAGCGCCGGCACAGCGCATCAAGGCTGGCGGGCATACCCGGATATTTTTTGCGCGCCATTTCGACAGTATCGATCGCACGACTAGCGTAATCCAGCGGCGCGCGGCCGCATTTTTGCAGCTCGGCGTTCACGAATTTGAAGTCAAAGCGCGCGTTATGCGCGATCATCGGGGCGTCGCCGATAAACTCCAGAAATCCGTCTGCAATTTCTGGAAACTTCGGCGCACCCTCCAGATCTTCAATCCGAAAACCATGCACCTTCGTGGCCTCGGCCGGAATGTCGCGCTCCGGATGCACCATAACGTGGTAATAATTGGTCGTCGGCAGATCATCGATCAGTTCGATGGCCGCGATTTCGATGATGCGATCGCCCTGATCCGGGTCAAAGCCTGTGGTTTCCGTATCGAACAGGATCGAGCGTTTCATGAAGCCTCGCGCAGACGGTGCAAAAGAGCGCGAACCTGCCGGGCAGCAGATCCGCGGGAAAGGCCGGTTCGTATCACGATGTGTGCCCGGCGTCTGCGTTCATGGTCCGGCATTTGCCGTGCGATAAGGGAACGTGCCTGTGCCTCGCTCATTCTGGCACCCGTTTTCCCGCGCTGATGAATACGGGACAGGCGTGTTGCCATGGGGGCCTCAACCACCACCACTACATCGCATTTCCGGTCTTCCCCGATTTCCATCAGGAGCGGAATATCCAGGACACAGAACGGTTCTTTTCGCGCACGACAGTGACGCAGGAACCTCCCGCGCTCGGCTTTTACAAGTGGATGCATGATGGCCTCCAACGCTTGAAGCGCGGCGACATTTCCAACCACAGCCTGACGCAGGGCCATACGATTCAGAACGCCGTCCTGCACTGCAACAGGAAAGACGCGGGCAATGGCGGGGAGCGCCTTTCCTCTTGGCCCCTGGAGGGTCCGTACAACAGCGTCCGCGTCAAAAACCGGCACACCGGCCCGACGAAACAGAGCGGCGACTGTACTTTTCCCCGCCGCCATTCCGCCTGTCAGACCGATGATTTTCATGGGTTAGCGCAGACTTGCAGCCAGCAGATTAAAAGTTGCCTCATCGGCTTCCGGATCTACTCCGAACCAGGATCGAAACCCTGCCCGAGCCTGATGAATCAGCATCCCGAGACCATCAACCGTTTGCAGATCGGCAGCTTTTGCCGCTTTCAGGAGCGGTGTCTCCCGCGGAGTATAGACAATATCTGTCACGCACAGGCTGGACCCGGCCTGCCGCAGCATTGCATTCCAGTCTATGTCGGCTTTGCCGTTCATCCCCAGCGACGTTGCATTGACCAGAAGTGAACAGCCCGGAAGGAGAGACGGCCAGTCATACCACTCGACAGCTTCCCCTCCCTTCAGGGCCTCGACCATCGCTTCGGCGCGCGCCATGGTTCGGTTCGCGACTACAACTTCGCAGCCGCGATCCAGCAGTGCAGCCGCAACAGCGCGCGCTGCGCCTCCAGCCCCAAGGATTAGCGCTCGGCCGGACAAGGTGACGCCATGTGCGGTGAGGTTGTCACAAAAACCCGTGCCGTCAGTGCAGTCACCGATAATCTGACCATTCTCAAAACGCACCGTATTAACAGCTCCCGCACGCCGGGCGGTATCCGTCATGCTGTCGCAGGCCCGCATCGCGGCTTCCTTGTGCGGAATCGTGACGTTCACGCCCCGAAAGCCCGCCGCAGCCAAGCCCTTGAGAGCAGCCTCAAAATGTTCCGGTCGCGTGGGGAGCGGCACATACGCCCCGTTCACATCGTGCACCCTGCACCAGTGATTGTGCAGCATGGGCGAACGGGAATGCTCTACGGGCCATCCCATGACACCAGCAAGTTTTGTATGTCCGTCAATCATGCAGGCAGTGTCTCCCAGACCTGAGGCAGAAGTCTCGCGAGACGCTCCGCCCATGCACGTTGCCCCTCCTCATCCGCAATAAGGTCCTGTCGAAGTTCAATTTCCAGATAAGGCAACCCGTTTGCTTCTGCATGCCGGGGGACTGTGTATTCGTTGGTATCGGTCAAGACGTAAGGCTCGTTATCTCCAACGCAAAGGTCACCTTCTGTCCGCAGAGTATCGATCATCACACGAGCCATCCGGCTATCCTTGTGATGAAGGATACCGATCTGCCAGGGGCGTCGAACACCCGCCATTTCCGGGGTAAAGCTGTGTAAGGCAATCAACGCCGTCGGGCGCGATGTCCGTTCCGCCAGAACCTCGGCAATTGCATCGTGATAGGGATGGAGGATTTCGCGCTCGCGCCGTGCCCGGCAATGAACAGGCGCTTCACTGTTTCCTGGAACGTGGGTCCCATCACTGACATGGGGCATGGATGTCGGGTGACCCGGCGCGCGGTTACAATCGATGACCAGCCGGGAATAGACCTGCTCAATCAGGGGAGAGCCCAGCAGGTCACGCAGAAACCGCCCTACCCCGACGATCCCGATGTCCCATGCAATATGCCGGTGCCAGTCCGGTTCCCCAACGCCCAGAAACTCCAGTGCTTTGGGAACAGCTTTTCCCGCATGGTCACTCACCAGCACAAAGGGTGACGGCTGGGTCTCGGGGAACAGGAGGAACGGTGCCGGATCATCGGCACCCAGCAGAGAAAGGGACATCGACTCTTTACATTGTTAGCCTGCGAGGACGGACAAGGTATGGCGGACCGCATCGGCAGACCAGTCCATATTCCCAATGGCCTCGGCGACAACTTCACCCTTGGCGTTCAGCAGAAGGGACCGGGGCACGCCATGCAGCGCCATGACACTTGGCGTAAGATCTTTCAGATCGTCCGGACGTACATGCTTGATAGACGCTACCAGAGCATCCTGATCCGCCGTTTCCATCATTACAGAGGACGTCGGGTCCACCAGAAGCGGCAGGGCGTCAATCTTGTGTGCATCATAAAAGGCCCGGACCTTGGGCACCGTACTGCCGCGCACGGCTGCCGTCACAATCTGTGGCCCGTCTGCACCCAGAGCCTTGGCCGTCGCGTTAACGGACGGAAGTTCACGAATGCATGGCGGGCACCAAGTCGCCCAGAAGTGCAGAACGAAGGGCTTGCCGAACCAATGCGACAAAGGGACTTCCTGCCCCTGCTCATTCTGGAAAGAGAGCACTGGCAGAGCACGAGGCTTGGCCAGAACGCCGAATGAATTCGGGACAAAGGGTATGCCTTTGTCTTCAGCTGAAGCGCTGAAAACACGGGAAGAAGCGAGCAGTCCGGCGGCTCCGGCGAGCGCGGCACGGCGGGTCAAAGAAAAAGTCATCAGTGGAATTCCTGGTGTCGTCAGAAAATCAAAAATCAGATTCCGGCAAGAACATCGTGCAGTTGACGCGCGGCATCAGGGGCGGACCAGTTCACACCACCTTCGGCCGCAGCCCGCAGATGACCCGACGAATCAATCAGGTATGTGACTGGAATGGCGACGTCGGATGTCTTCAACCATGCTTTGTAAGCAGTCTTGTCCATCGTCCACGCCGGGATGTGCTTCAGGGCCGCCGCATCCAGAAATGACGCAACCTTTTCCGGTGTGCCACTGGCTACAGCAGCGGGAATGATGGGGCAGTCTGTTCCCAGGGAAGCACAGAAAGCGTCGAGCTTTGGAAGCTCCTGTTTGCAAGGACCGCACCACGTTGCCCACACATGCAGCAGGAACGGCTTACCTCGCATCGAGGCCAGCGATTGCGTTGCCCCTGCTGGGCCAATCAGTTGCAGCGCTACGGGCTCAAGCTGCGGCTTACCCGGCGCCAAACTCCTGACCGAACGAAGATTTTCCTGCTTTCCAGCCCATGCGGCGCCGGACAGGCCGGCAGCCACGCTTAAACCGCCTACGCCCGCAATAAATCCACGCCGACCAATCGTCACTGCCATCAAATCACTCGTTCTGCTGTCACTTTCGCCAGAACACCATTACTTTTTCAAAGCTGCAATAACTTTTCTGAACTGCGCCACACTCTCTGGCGCCCCCCAGTCCGTTTCGCCTTCAATCACCGCGCGAAGACGACCCTCTGCATCAATCAGATAGGTAGAAGGAAAGCTCAGCGGCTTGTCACCCAGCCAGCTCTGGAATTCATGAGCATCCGCCGACCACGGATCAATATGGGTCAGATTTTGCGCCTTAAGAAACGCAGCGACGGCATCCGGCCCATGACTGGCCATAGCGACCGGGACGATAGGGCTGTCGTCTCCAAGCGCCTTCATAAAGGCATCCAGTTGCGGCAGTTCGTGCTTGCAGGGCGCACACCAGGTTGCCCAGACATGCAGAACAAATGGCGTGCCACGCCAGGCGGACAAGGCACGACTGCCGCCCTCCGGCCGCTGAAGCTTCAATTCCAGCGGAGCAAGACGTGCCGTCCCCGGCTCCAGAGACGGAACAATCGGTTTCGGGCGATCTTCAGCACGTGCGGAATTGCGCAGGCTGGCCGCCGCAGCTAGGCTTAGGCCTCCTGAAAGAAGGGTTCGCCGGTCGATCTGCTTCTGTTTCATCCTGTTACGGTTATCATGAAAAACGTTCCTGTCGAAAAAGAAACCGATCCTGCCTCAAGCTTTGAAGGTACGGCTGCCAACCCGCAATGGGGTGGCCGTTTCGCCTCCGGACCGGCTGCGATCATGAGTGAGATCAACGCTTCCATCGGCTTTGATAAAATCCTCTGGCGTCAGGATATCCGCGGCTCTCTCGCACATGCAGCGATGCTTCAGAAGGTCGGCCTTCTGACGGAGACCGAACTTGCGGAAATCCGGCAGGGACTGGGTGATATCGCACAGGAAATCGGCGAAGGACGCTTCGAGTTCTCCCCTGCCCTCGAAGACATTCACATGAACATCGAGGCACGCCTCTCCGAGCGGATTGGCGAAGCTGGCAAGCGCCTGCACACGGCACGGTCCCGCAATGATCAGGTGGCCACAGATTTCCGCCTGTGGGTGCGTGATGCGATTGACGGCCTTCAGGAACAAACCGCCTCCCTTATGCGCGCCCTTGCGACACGCGCATTGGAACATCACGCAACGCCGATGCCCGGCTTCACGCATCTTCAGGTCGCTCAGCCTGTAACGTTCGGCCATCACCTTCTGGCTTACGTCGAAATGCTCTCCCGCGACCGTGGACGCCTGCGCGATGCACGGGCTCGGTTGAACGAATGTCCGCTGGGATCAGCGGCTCTGGCTGGAACGTCCTTCCCGATCGACCGCGCAATGACGGCAGCAGCGCTGGATTTTGATCGCCCGACGGCCAATTCACTCGACGCCGTTTCAGACCGTGATTTCGCTCTCGAATTCCTGTCAGCCCTGTCTCTTCAGGCCATGCATCTGTCGCGACTGGCTGAAGAAATTGTCATGTGGGCATCCGCTCCTTTCGGATTCGTAACCCTGTCGGACGCGTTCACAACCGGCTCGTCCATCATGCCCCAGAAGCGTAACCCCGACGCGGCTGAGCTGGTGCGCGCCAAGATCGGCCGCATTATGGGGAATTTCGTTGGCCTGCTGACTGTTATGAAGGGCCTGCCGCTGGCCTACGCAAAGGACACACAGGAAGACAAAGAGCCTGTCTTTGACGCGACAGAAGCCATGACGCTGTCCCTGGCTGCCATGGACGGGATGATCCGGGACCTTAAGCCCAACACAGACCGTATGCGTGAAGTCGCAGGCATGGGCTTCTCCACCGCCACAGATCTGGCGGACTGGCTGGTGCGTGAACTCCGTGTGCCTTTCCGGACGGCTCATCACGTTACAGGTCGTTTGGTTGGCCTGGCTGAACAGAAAGGCTGTGATCTGGCTGATCTGTCCCTTGCTGAAATGCAGGCCGTGGAGCCGGGCATCACTGCAGGAATTTTTGATGTTCTGACGGTTGAATCTTCCCTCGCCTCCCGCACCAGCTTTGGCGGCACGGCTCCGTCCAACGTTCAGCACCAAGCTCAGACCTGGCTGAACAAACTTGGAGAGACGACATGAAACGTTTTTTGATTTTCGGTCTAACTTTTCTCGCTCTCAGCACCAGCCTGAGCGCCTGTGGAAAGAAAGGCGCGCCACGCCCACCGGGCCCAGACTCTGACGTCACATACCCGCGGAGCTATCCTGCGGAGTAACACTTTGCTCCGGTAATAACTTTTTATGGGATGACCCGCACTCCGCTGGGCCATCCCATGATTTCAGCTTTCCGCGAGTGCTCTCAGCACAAGCGGATGAGCCAAAACCTGCTCGGCAGTCCATCCAGCAGCACGCAGCGTCCGAATACCTTCTACTCCATTCCGTTTTGAGAGCTTCCGGCCACCTTCGTCTTTGATGAGGGCATGATGGCGATAGTGAGGTTCTGGCCATTTCATCAAGCACTGAAGAACACGATGAATGGATGTTGCGTCATACAGGTCCCGACCACGCGTGACGCAGTTCACACCCTGTTGGGCATCATCATGCGTGACGCAGAGGTGATAGGAAACACCCGTGTCCCGTCGGGCCAGCACAACGTCTCCAAATTCATCAGCCCGGCCAGAAATTCTTCCCTGCCCCACTTCGTACCAGGATGGCACCTCCTGAAGTTCATCAAGCGCGCGCTGCATGTTCAGGCGCCAGGCTGGTATACGCCCGGATATTGACCGGCCGTCACGGAGACATGTGCCCGGATAAACAATACTTCCGTCTGGAGCATAAGACGCAGAAGCCGCAGCAATTTCAGCTCGTGTACAAAAGCAGGGATAGAGAAGCTCCCTGTTCCTGAGCTCAGTCAGAACATGGGCATAGTCCGCCAGATGACGGGATTGCTGACGCACGGGTTCCTGCGGCCATAGCCCCAGCCATTGCAGATCCTCGCCCAGCGCAGCAGTAAAAGCTGATGTGCACCGCGCGGTATCAATGTCCTCAATCCGCACAAGAAACCGGCCATCCTTTCCGGCGGACGCGCGCGCGTGAAGGGCAGACACAACGTGTCCAAGATGCAGGAAACCAGTCGGGCTGGGCGCAAAGCGCGTTACAGGAGGCAGCGTCATCAAGCTTTCATCAGGGTTTTCTTGCAGTTCATGAAGTTTACTGAAATAGTCATCTCAAAGAAGCCGACGACGCATGTTTATCGGCGTTTGTCTTAAGTTTTCTACGCCGAAGTTCCCGCATGTGCCGTCCTTCAAAAAAGGAAGCGCGTGGTGCCTGTCAGTAGTCAGCATTTTCCGGCTCTTGTTCTGAATGCGGATTTTCGTCCGCTCTCATACTTTCCGCTGTCGCTATGGTCATGGCAGGAAGCCGTGAAGGCTGTGTTTCTGGACCGGGTATCCGTTCTATCAGAGTACGAAGACGCCGTCGTTCACTCTCCCAGCATGGCCATGCGCCTTCCCAGCGTCATCGCACTGAAAGATTACATTCCTTCAGCACGAAAACCCGCTTTCACACGGTTCAACGTTTTCTTGCGGGACAATTTTTCGTGTCAGTACTGCCATGATCGATTGCCAACACATGAGCTGACTTTCGATCACGTTATCCCCCGTGCGAAAGGGGGAAAAACAACCTGGCAGAACGTTGTTACCGCCTGCAGCCCCTGCAATCTCCTCAAAGGCTCCCGCCTCCCCAGCGAGATCGGCATGCACCCCCACCGAAAACCCGATCAGCCCAGCAGCCGCCTTCTTCAGGAAAACGGGAGGACCTTCCCGCCCCACTATCTTCACGAAAGCTGGCGTGATTATCTGTACTGGAACACTGAACTGGAGACCTGACACCACGTTTAGTGTCTTCAACTCCTGCAAGGATCACGTTCCATGCGTACAGGTCTCTTTGTTACCGCTCTCGCGCTGGGTCTATCCGTTACGGCCCTGCCTGCTTCTGCTGAAACGATCCATCTTTTTGGCCCGTTCAAAGGCGAACATGGCGCAACATCCCCCATCAAGGGGTCTGCGTCTGCCATGCTGGATACGACCAAAAACACCCTGTCTTACCGTTTCGAAGACAACGGCCTGACAGGCCCGGTCAATGCAATCCACCTGCATGGTCCGGCAGCCGAGGGTGAAGATGCCGGCGTAATTGCGCCGATCCCTGGCCCTTACCAGACCCGGATGACGGGAACCCTGACACTGACAGCAGATCAGGTGAAGGACGTGCTGGCAGGCAAAAGCTACATCAACCTGCACACGGAAAAATTCCCATCCGGTGAGGCCCGCGCCCAGCTCACGACAGAGCTGACAGGCCACAAGCACCATATGGAACACTAAGGTCTTTCCAGCCCAAACAAAGGCCTGCTTCTTCCGAAGCAGGCCTTTATTCTGGATAGAGCTTAACGAGCGTTTATACCCGCCTCAGGTGACCATCCAGTTACCCGAGGCGTAGTTTTATGCGGATAACGAGAGGATCTGCCTCCTCTATCCACCCTCCTTAGCTGCGATGAATTCGAGCCGACACATAAGGTTGGGGCGTGTACGTCAGATCGGGCACCCAAGGCCAAGTCGGTTTACGGCGATGATTACCGATATTGACGATATCTTGATTGATAGCTCCCGGCGAAAGCGCCATGAGCGCCGGATTGGCCAGCGGCTTCATGGTTGGGTTGAGATACCCGCATTTCAGAACGACAATACTGAAATTGGTTGGCTCCAGCCCAATATCCCGGAATGCTTCCGCCGAATGATACAGACGTCGCCGAGCAGAAAGCGTCGCCGTGATGTCATTGAATTCAATGACAGCTTCACCTTCATCGGGATGCGAGACCGGCGTCAGATGCTTCACAGTCGCGCGGACATGCACAGGCTTGCACATCACGGGGTCTAAAGTCGCGCCGATAGATAACGGAAGAACTGCGCCAACACCCGCCTTGTAACAGGCATCCGTTGCAGGCCGGTCCGTCATGCCACCCAGCAGAACATTCTTCGCGCCAGCCTTTAGCAAAGCCTGAAGGAAAAAAGTCTGGTCAGAGTTTCCGCCACCGCCCGGATTATCTCCGGAATCTGAAATGACCACGGGATGCGTTTTTGACGACATCGCACGGCTGAGACACTCATCGATCGTCCCGGTTGGTGTGCCGAAATGAAAGTCGTGTCGTGCGTCCCAGTATCGCTGTGCCAGTTCCGTAGCAATACGCTTCTGTTCTTCGACGTTCGTACCTGTGACAACCACAGATGCAGCCGAACGGGGCTCATCAGCCCAGACATATCCAACCAGTTGGGAGACATCGAGAATACCTGGCAGCCGATTGTATTCCGCCAGATCCGCCCACAGGCGACGGCCCGGCTCCCATTCTGTGCTGCTCTGTTCCCCCGGAAGCAGCGCCGGGATACTTGCCCATACAATTCCGGGTCGCAGGCCGTAACGCAGACAATGCGTAAGCATATCCGTAGCCCGCATGACATTCTCGATACGATCAACATGCGGCGCCGTGCGGTATGCCGTCAGAGCATCCAGTGTATCCACACTGCGCTGACTGAGATTGCCGTGAAGATCGTAATAGGCAGACAACAGGCAATCCGGCCCGACGACAGACCGCGTTGCCGCATACCAGTCCCCCTCCGCATCATCCATGCCTTCGACACTCAGGGCGCCATGCATCGCCAGATAAACACCATCCAGCGGCAAGAGCTTGCGCAAACGCTCAAGATATTCTGCTTTCAAAGCCTCATACGTCTTGCGCTCAACTGGGCCGCCTGGTGGTGCGGATGCTTCCAAGGTCGGCAGGAGGTCAAAATCATAACGATGCAGCGGCTGGGACAGCGGCGCTCCAGAAATCTCATCGCCTCGGAGCGTGGTGAACTCCGGCATACGGGAGCGAATACGGCTGTAAGTGCTGCATTCTGACGCAATCCCACCCACGGCAATCCGGGGCGTACCTTTAAATGCTGGTATCAGCCCGGTTCCACGATCTTGGGCATACCCCTGCCCTCGTAACGCCAGTAGCCCGGCTGGAAGCATCTTCAAGATCAGTCTGCGACGCACGTCGTTAGCCCTCGTCCTATTATCCAGATGTTCAAAAAGCAGGAATTGTCGCAGCTCTCTTAAAGCGGAGGCCCGCCCGGAGTACTCCGCTGGAGGCGCCTCTGAGCAAAAAACGGCCCGGCCTTCGAACTGTCACCGTGCCAGACACCGGCAATTCCTCACTTGTTTTGTCCGCCAGAAAATGGCGATGACACGAACATGCGAAAGTCTGAACGAGATCGATATTGTTTTTCTACAAAAACTAATGTCGCAATGCGCGTTAAATTGACGCGAGGCGAAACAAATGCCCACTTTGATGGCAAAATCATAAAAAAGGCCCGTCCCTCTCGGGACAGGCCTTTCCAAATGACAAAGGTTTAGAACCTCATTCCCACTCGATTGTTCCCGGCGGCTTGGACGTAATGTCGTAAGTCACGCGGTTAACACCCCGGACTTCATTGACGATACGGCCAGCAACGCGATTCAGGAACGCGAAGTCGAACGGATAGACTTCAGCCGTCATGCCGTCAGTGCTGGTCACGGCACGCAGAGCGCAGGCTTGATCATAGGTCCGGCCATCGCCCATCACACCGACAGTCCGCACAGGAAGCAGAACCGCAAAAGCCTGCCAGATGGCATCGTACAGGCCGGCATTGCGGATTTCTTCCAGGTAGATCGCGTCCACCTTTCGCAGAAGATCCAGCTTCTCCTTGTCGATCTCACCTGGAATACGAATAGCAAGCCCCGGACCCGGGAACGGATGACGTCCAACGATGTGTTCCGGAATGCCAAGTTCACGCCCCAGTTCACGAACTTCGTCCTTGAACAGTTCGCGGAGAGGCTCGACCAGCTGCATGTTCATGCGATCCGGCAAGCCGCCAACGTTATGATGGGACTTGATGGTAACAGACGGGCCACCCGTGAAGCTGACGCTTTCAATCACGTCTGGGTAAAGCGTGCCCTGAGCAAGGAACTGTGCGCCACCAAGCTTTGCGGCTTCTTCCTCGAACACTTCGATAAAGAGACGGCCAATGGTCTTCCGCTTGATTTCCGGATCTTTGACACCTGCAAGTTCACTCAGGAACAGGTCAGATGCGTCGCGGTGAACCAGACGGATATTGAAGCGACCACGGAACGTCTTGACGACTTCGTCGGCCTCCCCGGAACGCAGGATGCCCGGATCAACGAAAATACAGGTCAGCTGGTCGCCAATAGCATCATGGATCAGCTTCGCCGCCACGGAGCTGTCCACACCGCCGGACAGACCACAAATGACGCGGCCGTCCCCGACCTGCTTGCGGATACGGGCGATTTCCAGCTCGCGGAAGCCAGCCATCGTCCACGTGCCGCTGCAACCCGCAACATTGTGCGTGAAGTTACGGATCAGCGCAGCACCATGCGGCGTGTGCACGACTTCCGGATGGAACTGCACACCATACAGGCGACGGCCTTCATCGGCGATGATCGCGAACGGAGCCCCTTCCGAATAGGCAACAGCGCGGAAGCCCGGCGGAAGCTGCGTGACGCGATCGCCATGGCTCATCCAGACCTGTTCACGCTTGCCGCGTGCCCAGACGCCACGGAACAGGGCGCAATCTTCAGCGATGTCGATATAAGCGCGACCGAATTCACGATGTTCGTGCGTTTCGACCTTGCCGCCCAGCTTCTGGCACATGGCCTGCTGGCCATAGCAGATGCCAAGAACCGGACGGTTCAGTGAAAAGACGATTTCCGGAATCGCCGGAGCATTTTCGTCATGAACGCTGGCAGGGCTGCCAGACAGAATGATACCGCGCGGATTGAATTCACGGATCTTCTCGTCCGTCGCCGTGAACGGCCAGATCTCACAGTAAACACCGCTCTCACGCACACGGCGGGCGATGAGCTGCGTTACCTGGCTGCCGAAATCCAGAATGAGGATACGGTCTTCGTGAAGTGTTTCGTCGAGTTTCGCGACGGTGCTGGCGTCCTGCTGGGTCAATGTGATGGCCTCGCGTTCCGTGTTCATGGTGCCTTTTGATGCTCTCCTATAAGGTGTTGTGTCGTCTGCGTCATCCATTCTGCATCACAGGACAGGCACAACATGCGTCCGATTGCTCTTTTTTCTCTTTCTGCCATGGCTTTTCTGGCAGCCTGCGCCACTCCTGATCCCGGAAATGACCCATCAGGCCGTTGGGTAGGCGCTCTCGTTACGGATCAGGGCTCCTGCCCGACAGAACGCACGTCCACACTTGATATTCGTGGACGAAAGATCGTTTTCACACCGGGAGATGGCTCTGAAGTACTTTCTGGCATCTATCAGCCCGGCGTTCATCACTATCACGCAGAGCTTGCCAGCAAGGACATGAACGGCCGTCCGACCGCGCTGGTTTTTAACGGATATCCCGTTGGTCAGGCGATTGGTGGCACTTTTGGTTCCAGTGCCTGCCGTGCTCACATCACCATGACAAGAAAGTAGAAATTAATTTTCAGAGGGGGGTTGTCAGGTTTTGAAACCGCCTGTAAAACCCCGCCTCAAGACGCACCCGTAGCTCAACTGGATAGAGCACCAGACTACGAATCTGGGGGTTAGAGGTTCAAGTCCTTTCGG
>NZ_JOPH01000037.1:0-63693 GCF_002153615.1 Gluconobacter sp. DsW_058 | reverse complement strand
TCAATCAGCACGCCAAAAGCCCAAAATCAAAACCAAGGTACATCAACCAATAGTTCTTCGATCCCTCCAATTGCTAGTCACGAAATTGAAAAAGTGACTCTGGAGCATCTTCGAGGGATGCTTAAAGGGAACCCTGTCGCTCCGTTCGCTGCCGCGGATGTAGAACTATTCTAAGTGTCCCTCAGCTTGGCTGACTAGCGTCGCCAGGTTGGGAGTGAACCATTGTCCGATGCTTCTGGAGGCCGCGTAGAAGCTGCTCCGCATCTGAAGGCGTAAAAACAAAACCGACGGGCCCATATGCAGGGTGCTGAAAGGCCAGCAATGACCCCTCGGTCAGCGCATCAATCTGCAAAGCCCAATTTGTTTTATACACGGGAGCAAAGCGCGCTCCTTCAATCGGCGCTGGCGGACGCTTTTCCAGTAGCGCGGTGCGTGCCATCCCCAAGCTGGTAATCAGCTGGTTCAACTGGGCTTCGTCCAGAGAAATGTCACCGGTCAGACCGCTTCCATCCAAAAAGGAGAGAATGATCTTTTGCCCGTCTTCTGAGCGGGTTACCTGCATGCGCGGGTTGTTAGTCATCTCGAGCGCCTCTTTTCAGGGGGTTCCAACGGGAGAATTCTGATGGAATGGACCACTCCATGTCCACCAACCCAAGCGTGTAGCAGTTTGGGTAAGAGCTTCTTCGGCTTCGTGCGCTTTTTGTGAGGTAGGGAAGAGGCCAAAGCAGGTAGCGCCTGATCCGCTCATACGCGACAGAAGGCAATCCGACTGACTTTGAATCGCAGTGAGAACGTCAGAAATAACGGGGGCATGAGCAATCGCGGGCGCCTGAAGGTCATTTGCTGTTTGCTGTAATAGATCCACAAGGTCCTGCATTGACGCCCATTGGCTGGGGAGCACCGGTTTTGTACGCTGGACGATACCCCCCATTGCGGCAAAGCTGCGGAAGATATCGGGCGTTGACACACCAACGCCTGGATTAATCAGCAGAATTCCGCCGCTCGGCATTTCTGGTGCTGGGGTCAGAATTTCCCCAATCCCTTCCATGCGTGTCGCTTGCTGGCGAACGCAGACGGGAACGTCGGCACCAAGAGGTTCTGCAAGTGCGCAAAGATCGGACTCTGTTGCGTTCCAGACGCGTGACAGGAGGCGCAGCGTACACGCGGCATCCGCTGAGCCACCGCCAATACCTGACGCGACAGGTAGATCCTTTTTTAGTGTCAGCCGGTATGCGTCATGGGAGCCGCTTTTTGCCTGAAGCGCACGGGCTGCCTTAAGAACGAGATTGCTGTCGTCGGCTTCAAGGCCTTTGCCAAATCGTCCTTCAATGGACAGAGAAAACCGATCGCACTTTTCTCCCACACTGATCGTGTCGGATGCCCCGGCGAAAACTGCGAGACTGTCGAGCAGATGATACCCGTCAGGCCGCCGCCCCGTGACATGCAGATAGAGATTGATCTTGGCGTGGGCGGTATCTTGAAGACGGGTCATTTGTTCTGTTCGAATGATTTGAGATGTGGGCCGCCCTGCTGGAGGGCATTCAGAATGAGAGTGCGATCCTGAGGCTGCGGATTGTCATCCAGAGACTGGTTCCATTGATCCTGGGCCTCCGTGTGGCGACCAAGATACCAATAGGCAACGCCCAGATGATAGCCGATTTCGGCATCACTCGAGGCATGTTCTGCAGCTTGAATAAGAATGGGTAGCGCAGTTTTCAGGTCGCCTTTGGCCTTGAGAAGGGCCCAGGCGTAGCTGTCCTGAATAGATGGATCGTTAGGCTGGAGCTCCACCGCGCGCTTAAGCAACTGCAGGGCGTGGTCTTGGTCAATATCGTGTTCGATACTGGCATAACCGACGAAGTTGAGAACTTCTGGCTGCTCAGGGGCGAGTTCCAGTGCATGGTGCATATCTTCCTGCATCATGGCCCAGTCTCCGTTTTCCTGGGCGGCCATTGCGCGACCGAGAAGTACCGGCCAGGCAATCTCTTTGCGAGGAGGGGAGGCTTTCAGAGCTTTTGTATAAAGATCGATCGCCTCGGCATGATGGCCCATCTGATCCTGAACTTCAGCCAGTTGAACCAGAAATTGTGGATTACCCGGAAGCAGGGTCAGCGCGCGATGAAGCGCATCGGCCTGAAGTGGAAGATCGTGGGAGCGGCTGGCCAGATTGACTCGCTCTTGGGCAGCCAGCGCTGCCAGAGAGTCTGTACTTGAAACCGAATTGAGTGTCTCGAGGCCCTTCGAGATCTGATTGCCGTCACGGAAGGTGTCGGCAAGGAAAATGCGTGCAACAGTCAGGGTGGGATCAAGGTAGAGGGCCTGTTGCAATGCGATGATGGCCGGATCGTGAGGAATGCCTTCCTGCTGAATAACGTCCGTGATCATCAGGGCAAGTTGCAGGTTCAGAATCGCCGCACCTTGAGAGGGAGAAAGAGGAGGACGTTTTTTCAGGTTGTGTTGAAGCGGCCCAATGATCATGGAAGCGAGAGGGGAACTCACGCCCAGTGCAGCCACAGCATCAAGTGCCGACTTATGCTGGCCCTGATTTTCAAGCCAGCCACCATAAATCTGGGCGTAAAGAATCTGGAGCGTCAGCGGATCATCGGAGCTGTTGCCAGTCTTCTGATAGAGAAGTTCGGCCTGATGTTGAGAAGGCAGTCGCTCTGCAATCAGCGCGGCATGGAACTGGTACAAGCGGCGTGTAGGGGCGAAGGTTGCAGCGGCGTTGAGGGTGGAGAGTGCCTGCTCGACATGGCCTTCGTCTGCCTGGGCCCATGCCAGAAGAACTGGCGTTGCAACAGAGACCAGAGGGCCTCGATGATTGTTGCGGCTCAGGGTCTGGCGCATTTCCGTCCAGGATTTCCGAGTAACCGCGTTCTGGGCAAGGACGAGGGTGGCAATATCGCTGCCGGGAAGCGTTTTGGCGAACGTCACAGCCTCATCTTCATGTCCGGTCATGGCAGCGTAGCGCAGAGCATCTTCGCGCAGCTTCAGATCGCGGGAAGATAACGTCAGGACATGTGAAAGCGCGTTATAGGCAGCGTCGATCTCTCCGCGTTGCATCATGACGCTCGACGCCAGCAGCCATCCGGTCAGGGATTTTCCGGGATCAATAGCGGGCATTGTTTCCGGAGGAGGGGCAGCAAATGCTGAGGGCAGGAGGGTTCCCGCCAGCAGAAGTGCCGAGAGACCCGCGCGAAGCGAGTGCGAAAAAACCGGAATTGATCTGGGCCAGCCGCGCGTGATCTGCATAATGGGTCAATTCTAGACCGCATGTGGTCATACGCCAACCTGAACGGATTTTTCATGACACCCCAGCCTGTTCCGAGCCGAGCAGAACTGCTTGCCGCGCTACAGCTGCAATATGACTGGGGTGTGGACGAGGTTCTTTCGGAAGAGACGATTGACCGCCTTTCGGATGTGCCTCGGAGTCTGCCTGCCCGAGTGGACACCTTACACGCCCGATCAGCGTTACCCAGGGAAGTGCCATCGCCTGCGCCGGTATCACCCGGGCTGGAACAGGCACGTGATCTGCCGGCCCTGATTCGAGCGAGCGAAACGCTTGATGATCTGTTTTTGGCGCGGACGGCAACGCATCGGCTCCAGCCCGTTTTTGTCGATGCTGCTCGCTTCATGCTGATTGGAGAGACGCCGGACGCGGATGAAGATCGCTCTGGAGAACTTTTTGCGGGGCGTGCCGGTGAGCTTCTGGATCGAATGCTGGCCACTGCGGGGCTGGAACGCTCGGTGCTCTCAATGGCACCAGCGGTTCCATGGCGACCGCCGGGAGGGCGCGGTGTAACGGATCAGGAGATGCGGTCCTGTCGTCCGTTGCTGTTGAAAACGATCGCCCTGTGCCGACCACCGTTTCTGGTGACGATGGGAGTAACGCCTCTGCGGCTGCTTCTGGGGGATCAGGCCATGCTGAATCGGCTGCGTGGCAAATGGACGGAAATTCGGATTCCCGAGCTGGATGCGCCGGTTGCTCTGTTGCCTATGCGACACCCGTTACAACTCGCTGCCAGCCCTGCTGCACGCCGGAATGCGTGGCAGGATCTTCTGGTTTTGATGGAGCGATTGAGTGCGGAAAATACAGAACTAAACAAGTCCTGATTTAAGCCTGTAAAAAACTTCGCGAAAACGCAAAAAACTACTCGAAAACAGGTGTTTGCCACTGGATTGTTCCAGTGTGTGACGATATCATCGCTTAGTCCGAGGCTCTGTTCTGGTTAACCAAAACTTGCCAGCGTGCCAGAAACCGGGTAGCACCCGGCGGCTATGCGAAGGATTACCCCTTTCATCTCAGGTGGCACGGCGCGAGCGTTGCTTGTGAGTGTGCTGATTCTGACCGGTGGAACTTTTTCCCCGGTGCGTGCTGACGGTGTGCAGACTCTGCCGCCTCAGCCAGACCATGCTGGCGATGAAACAGCGTTTGCAGAAGCCCGTCCCAGCCTCGGTGGGGACGGCATTGTATCGCTGCCACACCCTCTGACGGCCACTATGGCCAGTCGATATCGTCTGATCCTGCAGGCGCAGCGTCGTGGTGACCTGCAAGAAGCCATGGAGCAGACGCGTTTGCTTACGGATCGCGTCCTGCTGGGCGATGTTCTGGCAGATCGCTATCTTGCGCCTGGTGCTCATCCAGGGGCGGACCAGCTCCGTGACTGGTTGAAGAACTATTCAACCCAACCGGACGCACCTGCAATTCAGGGGCTTTTGGTAAGGACTGCTCCGGCAGGCTCCGTTCAGCTCCAGACTTTTGTGAGGTCTCTGGCGCCTGAAGATCGTCCTGAAACCGTTCACCTGCCTAATAGTTTCCCTGCGGACCCATTGGCGCATGCCTTCACGCGTAATCCTCTCCTGGATCGTACGGTTCAGGAGCGGGTGATGCAGGGCGTGAAGGGCGCAGCCAGCGCACTGCACCTTGTGGATATTACGCCCGGCATGACCCCTGCCTATGCAGGGCAGCTTTACGGAGAAATTTCTCTGGGGCTGCTTTCACAGGGAGATGCTCAGAGCGCGCTGCGTCATGGTTGCGCCGGCTTCGAGCGCGGAGGCCATCAGGTTGGTCTTCCTGCTTATGTCGCTGGTCTGGCCGCCTGGCGTCAGGGGCATCTTGATGCGGCATATGAGCTGTTTGAATCGGCGGCAAATGCTCCAGTTACATCGCCCGAGCTTCATGCAGCCGCAGCGTTTTGGGCTGCGCGTGCAGAAATTCGCCGTCACGCAATGGCGGCATACGTGTCCTGGCTCCATCGTGCCGCGAACCATCATGAAACATTTTATGGGATGCTCGCCGCTCAGACACTGGAGCTTGGACGTAAAGGCCATGCGCGCCTGCCAGACAGCGTAACGGAAATTACGCTCCATGATCCTGTTCCGGTTCTTGGGGAAATTGACGTCGAGGCCATCAGTGCGCTCCCACAGGGCCGACAGTTGTTTGCCCTGCTGCAGATTGGCGAGCGTGCACGCGCCGAGGCGTTGATGCGGCGGATGTGGACGGACGTGGCGCCTGATAGTGCGCGGTCCCGGTCCTTGCAGTTGGTCGCCCAGACTGCCGGATTTGAAGATCTGTCCGAACAGCTCGCGTCGCTCATCATGAATGGGGAAAACCGGCCACAAGCGGCTGGTGCGGATTTGCCGATGCCCCGTCTCAAGCCCAACCATGGCTTCCGGATGAACCCGGCTCTGGTTTATGCACTCACGCGCGTTGAATCGAATTTCGATGCTGCCGCTACATCCGGGGCGGGTGCGCATGGGCTGATGCAGATCCGGCCGATCACGGCAAGCTTCATCACACTGCATCACCAGACATATGATGCCCATGGAATGGCTGTTATTCCCGTGCCGCCTGACATGGTAAATCGCCTCCACAACCCGTCATCCAATTTGGAGATTGGTCAGCTTTACGTGCTGTATCTGGCCTCTCAGTCGAGCCATACATCTTTGTCGGCGCGCCCTGAAGGCGGGGATCTTGTACGGGTTCTGGCGTCTTACAACGCAGGGCCTGGCGCTATCGCCCGTTGGGAAAGTGCACAGACGGCCGATCTGCATGATCCGCTGTTCTTTATGGAAACGCTGCCCAACACGGAAACGCGTGACTATGTGCATCGCGCCCTGACCTACACGTGGCTGTATGCGCATAAAATGGGGCTCTCATCGCCGTCTCTGAAAGCGCTGACGCATTCTGAGTGGCCATCATTTGGCGCGGAACAGGCTCTGGCTCATGAGCAGATGGCGCTGAACTAAGAATAAAAAAAACCTCGCATCAGCATTTTGATGCGAGGTCTCTTCAGAAAATCGCCCGGCCTGAGTGCCGGGCTTTTTTGTTTTTGGGGCTTAGCTTTTCTGGGTCTGGATGCCCAGATCTTCCATTTCTTCATGAACCGCGGACGCCTTGGCGGAAGAGTAAACTTCCATGGCGGAAGCTCCCTTTGGCTGTTGCAAGCGGATGAAGCAGGTGATGACTGCGGCAAGCAGATACAGTGCCGCGTAGATGTAAACGACGCCCTGCGTGCCGTAGCCAGTAACAAACAGTGTTGCCAGTGCCGGGCCCAAGAAGTTGCTCAGGCCACCGCCAAGGTTCTGCACGGAAACCGCAGCACCTTTATGATCGGGCGCAATGGCGGGGAAAATTGCTCCCATGGGCACAAATGCGTTGAGCGTTAAAGCTAGGAACAAGGCACCGATAATTGCGGTGAACATGTTGCCGGGCATCAGGTGCGGGATGAAATAGAAGGCAAGGCTTGCCATTGCGCAGCCGACAAAGCCGAACCAGCGCATCTGACGCAGCCAGCCGATCCGGTCGCCAATAAGGCCCCAGACCACGTTGGTCACAGGCTGAACCAGGAAGAACGCACCATAGATCCGCAGCCATTGCGGCATGGTGAAGCCAACTTCCGGAGACGTGTAGAACAGCGGCATGATGACCGGAAAGCCGAAGAGAGACAGATTGCAGATGACGCGCGTGATGAGTGCCAATGCAATATCGCGGTTCTCAACAATCAGCGTCAGGCTGCGACTGATCTCGATCAGCTGTTCCTTGACGGACACCTTGGCTGCCAGTGGCTTGGCCTCAGACGGATCTTCGCGGATGGTCAGGCATGCCAGTGCGCCGCCAGCCAGAACCCAGGCCAAAGACATCCACAGGGTCGGCATGAAGCCGAAAGCGGGGATGGTCCAGCTTGGCAGGAAGGACGCGATGATGCCGTAACCCAGCGTGAACATTGACCAGACCCAGCCGATGGCAGAGGCCAGTCGATGATCGGGGGTTTTCTGGACGATCCAGAAGAAGAACGCATAGAAAAACAGCGGGTATGCGAAGCCGCGCAGACCATAGAACAGCATCATCATCGGGAAGGAGTGCTGTCCGAGGCCAAGTCCGAGGAACGCGACGTGGCACAGTGCCCACCAGATGGTGCCGATCGCCATAATGCGGCGCGCGCCATAAACTTCGGCTAGCACGCCAGACAGCCAGCTCGAAATGGCGGCTGTTGCACCGTAAATGGTGAAGAGCATTCCTGCCTGTTTGGGCGTAAAGCCAATCTGCGTGACGTATTTTGCAAGAAACGCAACTTCGATGCCGTCGCCCGTCATGTACAGGGCAACGGCGATATAACCCCACAGCAACATCACCGGCATGCCCCAGAGGATGCGGGATTTGGTGACGGCTGATCGATGGGGTGGAGAAAGCTCTGTGGCACTCATGAATGTCATGCCTTCCTGAAGGAAAGGGAGGATGGAGTGTCTTCACACGGCAACGATGACAGATCGGTGCCTTCCAGAGGGCCAAGCAGCGTGACGATTCCGGGGGAGGCCAGTCCAAGAAACTGTGCTTCGATACCACTGAACACACCTGCCGAGCGCGATGCCGGAGGCAGGATGTTAAAACGTTTAGCGCTAAAGATAGGCTGTTTTCTAAACATGGCGAGCTCCTTTGACAGCGGGAATATGCGTTCGGGTTGTCGTTCGGAGGCCGACAGTTCCTTTCTCCTCATGTCATCCGCGCAGGACATTCTGACGTGAGGAGAACGGAGCAGGCAGGCCTGCTGGAAAGCCGTCACCGATAACCGTGTGAGTACGATCTCGCGGACGATAACATGATTCTGTTATATTCAAATAGTATTTATGTTATTTTTTATGCCATAAACGCATCATCTGATGTGACTATTCCTCTAGAAGAGCTCAACAAGCGCGACGCCCGCAACGATCACGACAAGAAGAATCAGCAGGATCACCGTCAGGCGCTTTTCGATGAACTCGCGCACAGGTTCGCCAAAGGCCTTGAGGAGTGCGGCTTCCAGGAAGAAGCGTGCGCCGCGCGTTGTGATGCTGGCAGCGATGAACGGCAGCAGCGGGAAGTGTGCCGCACCTGCCGCCAATGTGACGAATTTGTAGGGGAGAGGTGTGAGCCCCTTGCCCAGAATGATCCATATGCCATATCGGCGGAACAGGTCTTCCAATGCCAGAATGCGCCCGTCTGCATGATAGAAATGGGCGATGGGCATACCGATATGCTTCATCAGGAAAGCGCCGAGCAGCCATCCGATCACGCCACCTATCACGCTGAAGACAGTGCAGACTGTTGCTAGAAACCAGGCCCTGTCCTGTCGCGTCAGGATCATGGGAACGAGCATCAGGTCAACGGGGATAGGAAAGACCGACGCTTCTGCCATGGCGATAATGATAAGCCACCATACGGCTTTGGGTGAGGCGGCAAGGTCGGTGATGCGACGATAGAGGGAATGGATCACGGTCTGGTCCTGTGGAGGAATATCCGGTCTTCCTATCCTTCTCTGTCACTGAATGAAAATTCATTGCTTCGGAAAACAGGATAAAGGAAGCACAAAGCTCTTCCTTTTCTGAAAATGGATGCCCCGTGCCCCAACGTTACTCTCTTCTGGCCCGCCTGTTTCACTGGGGCATGGCGGCTATCATTATCCCGGTCTGGATGATTGGATTCTATGCGGGGCGCCTGTTGCCGCGTGGGGCTTCTCCTTTGAAGGGAGAACTGCTCTCCATTCATAAGGAGATCGCATCGACAGTTGTGATCCTGGTTGTTCTCAGAATGGCCTGGCGCGCAACGCATCGGCCGCCAGCATTACCTGACACTGTTCCGGAAGAGCAGCGCATTGCGGCGCGCGTGCTTCAGGGATGTCTTTATCTTCTGATGCTGACCACGCCTCTCACGGGATGGCTGATGGCCTCTGCCCACGGTGCGCCAGTCCAGATGCTGTGGACGGTGCACCTGCCGACGCTCATTCAGAAAACCGCGCTGTTCGCGCCGATCCTGGGTGTCATGCACCAGTTTTCTGCCTGGATTTTGGGGGTTCTCATTGCTGGGCATTGCGTGGCGGCGCTGATGCACCGTTTTTCCCGGCGGGATCAGGTCATGGATATGATGCTCTGAATAAAAAGGCCTCTGCAGATATGTGCAGAGGCTTTGGACTATTTTGCCTTATTGCGGTGAAGCAGGCTGCTGAATCGGGAAAGGTTCAGCTTTGAGCGCAGGGCGCGGATGATCCGCCATCTGCGTCTTCAGATATGAAACCGCCGCATCAAGTTGTTGATCCTGCCCCTTGAAGGTGGCGACCGGCATGTTCTCGATCTCGATATCCGGCGAGACACCCTTGTTCTCCACCAGCCAGTGGCCGTTCATATCGAAATAGGGATTCTCGGCTGTCCGGGCATTGCCGTTGTCAATCAGACGGTCACCGTCCGAAAGCCAGACACCGGCACCTGCTGTGCGTTCCCCAAGGAGCGGCGCGATGTGGAGAGACTTGATGCCTTGAGAGAAGGTCTCACCGTCCGAGTAGGTCATTTCATCTGAAATCACGATAAGATGGCCCTGGAACGCCTGTTGCATGTCGATGGCCGGAGCGTTGCCATAGCGGCTCCAGAACATCCAGGATCGGCGCATGAGCTGCGTCAGAACCCAGCTGTCAATGTTGCCGCCATTATTGCCGCGGACGTCAACAATGAGTCCATCCTTGTCGATATTGGCATAGAACTCGCGGGCGAATGCCTCCATGTCATCGCCGACCATGGCTTGCAGATGCAGATAACCAATGCGTCCATGGCTGGCACGATCCACAAGATCAGCACGGCTGACTTCCCAGTCCCGTGCGCGCAAGGACTTCTGCTTGCGCCAGCTTACGGCTGTCACGACTGTTTTGTGTTCTTTGCCATTGCGCAGAAGGGTCAGGAGAACCTGTTTTCCAGCCTGATTGGCCAGAAGCGTAGAGAGGTCGGGCTCGTCGGCTGCGGATTGTCCGTTCACGGCAACAATCAGATCTCCGTCCTGCGCATCAACGCCCGGAGCAGCCAATGGAGACTGCTGATCCGGTAGATCGCGGTCTCCTCTATAGATATGTGTGATCCGGAAGCCTTTTGCTTCGCGGGTAATCTGTGCACCTAGCCCGGCAATCAGGTTCGCAGCTGGGTCTTCGAGGCTTTGTGCCGGCCGGAGCTGGGAGTGCATGGCGCCAATTTCAGCAACCATCTGGCCAAGCAGATCATCCAGATCTCCACGGTCTCCAAGTCGATCCACAAATGGCGCAAAGTGGGCTCGGACGGCTTTCCAGTCTACGCCATGCAGATCGCGGTCATAATAATGATCACGGTGAAGGCGCCAGGCATCGACAAATTCGTCTGACCATTCCTGAGCGGGGTCGATGCGCAGCCGTAGTCCGTCAAAGCTGACCGCTTTTCCTGCGACATCATCAGGCTTCTTGGCCCCGACCGGTAGCAGAAGAACTTCCGGTGCCTGCTTCGCGCGAGGGGCCACCGTCATGATCGTTTTGCCGTCTGCCGAGAGGCTGAAATCTTCAACCTTGGGGGAGAAGGTTTCGATCTTGTGCTCGTTATTGTCGATATGGATGGACTTCAGAGGGTTGGCGTCATCGTCCGTACCATCCACGGTGAACAGATAATCGCTGGCGGCTGCCAGCCCATGATAATCTGCAGCAGGGACGGGAACCTGATAGAGACGATCTGCCAATCCGTTCCATTCAAACGCGGGAAGAGGCTTCTTGGGAGCGTCTTTCTTCTCATCTTTCTTGTCGCTCTTTTCCTTGGTGTCATCATGATCCAGCTCGGTTGGCGCCTGGAAAGGAAAGCGTTCTCCGGCCTGGAGTGCGAGGGCATAGATGCCTGTACGATGTGGAAACGCCGGTCCCAGATTGCGGTCTCCCCAGGGAGAACCGTTAGCCAGCGAGAATGTGCGATCAGACAGGAACCACAGCCATTTCCCATCTGGGGAGAAGGTTGGGCTATAGGATTCGTAACGATCGCTCGTCACCCACTCCGTCCGTCCTGTTCCCGGAGAATACAGGGCAATCTGACGTCGTAGATTGGAGCCGCGTGTGCGTACGAAGGCGAGGGCCTTTCCGTCTGCGGCCCATGAAAGGGAATCGAAAACGTTCGTGCCGTCCTGAGTGGCATCATCAACGAGCTTCTCAGCTTTGCTCGAAAGGTTGAGCAACCACAGGCGCCCCAGCAGATCCGTATGCGCGGCGTATTTTCCGTCTGGTGAGATTTCGAGAGCGACAGGTTCGGTTGACGATGGCTGGCTGAGTGCTTCTCCCTTGCCGCTGCCATCTGCCGCAAAACGCCACAGCGCAGATTCTCCGCCAGCATCACTGAACGCAATGACGGATTTGCCATCCGGCGTCACGCGGGCGAGGCGCAGGCGGACATTGTCTGGGGTGGGCAGGACGATCAGACGCCTCGGGGAAGCTGCTGCCACGACCGTGTGGCCGCGCATCGTGAAGATAGCAGCATCGCCTTTGGGAGAAATGGTCTCCGACGTGGTGAAGCGGGTTGGTCGATCCAGCCAGTACGGTGCACGAGGTGCATTGTCCGAGACCAAATTGACAGGGATCTGGTGGCTCTCGCCTGAGGTCAGATCCAGGGAAAAGAGGTCTGCCCCTTTGCGGAACACAACATGGTCGCCTGAGAGTGATGCTTCCAGAACGCTGTAATCCGTAAAATGGGTTAGCTGTCGGGCATCTGTTCCGTCTGCTGCGGTGCTCCAGAGGTTGTAACGTCCGTTTTCGTCGGAAATAACGATCAGACGATCCCGCCACGGCATAGGGCGAATCAAATTCGCTGTGCGTGTGCCAATACGTTCGGCCTCGGTTCCAGACTGAAGATCAAACCGCCAGAGTTGCGAGAGTGCTCCTCCACGATAGGCCCGCATATGATCGCCTGTTACCGCGAGCCCGAACCGCACGGCATACAGCCATTTACCATCCGGGCTAATGGAAGCGTCATTCACGTTGGCAAGCGGATAGACGTGCTTTGCACCCGTCTTTGGATCCAAAGCTGCGACATTGTAGCTGTAGTAAGGGCCAGTTGCGTCCGGCATGGAGTACAGGATGCCAGCATGAGCATCCCACCCTGCGATATGAAGTTTGGGCGCGTTTTCAAACGTCATGCGTCGGGGCGTGCCGCCGGAACTTGGCATGATGTAGAGCTCTGTCGGCCCATCAAAATTCGCCAGAAATGCGATTTCTTTGCCATCGGGGGAGAGGACAGGCTGCGGGTCAACGGCATTGGCGCCATGGGGTGCGCTGGTCAGGCGCTGGGCTATGCCTCCCGTCAGGGGCACACTCCAGACTGACTGTTCCGCGCTAAAAAGAACGGTCTGCCCCGTGACTGACGGCTCTCTGAAGTAACCGGGCTCAGCCTGAGCGGTTAGCCCGTAGGTGCACCCCAGAAGAGCCGCGCATGAGAGAAGGGAACGTCGGAGGGAAAACCGCATGATGTGAAGGACTTCTCATATGAAAATATCCTTCGATGATGCTGCGGTTTCATATCGCCGTCGAGACGGCAGGTGCGTTTTGAGGGTGGGAAAACAAAAAACGCCAGCCCTAGATGGGCTGGCGCTTCGTGTTTTGCCGTGAAAACCTGGATCAGGCGGTCAGAGCAATGACCTTGTCTTCAGCCGCTACCAGGTAGGAGCTGTTGGACAGGACCTGAACAGCCAGCATGGCAATGCTGTGAGAAGACCGGCTCGGGAGCGAGATTGCGGCATGACCTGTGGTCCAGCGCATGGTCGTTCCTTCAGGAACACTCCAGCCAGACAGCTCTTCCTTGGCGAGATGTGCGGGAAGCACAGTGGTGCTGCCAGCCTCGTAGAGGGCAATCTGGCCAACGAGCACACCGAGTTCACGGCGGTCATCAACAAATGGGCCAATCACATCGGATGGGCGGCTCGTGCGGGACATCAGGCGCACAGAGCGAACCTTCTCCGGCAGCATGAACATGGCATAGCCGTTGGTCTCACGCGTTTTACGGATGATGGTGCCGTCTTCCGTCATGAGATGCAGGTCAGCATCCTGCGTCAGGACTGCCCTGTCAGCCTGAGACACCAGACCTGCCATGTCTGCCCGTGCTTCGATTGCGCGGAACAGGGGCTCGACTGTTGTCCGGTCAGTCGTGAGCGGGGCCGCTGCGTCTTCGTTCCAGCTCTTGACGCTGCCGCCGATGCTGAAAACATTTCCGTCCTGACGGAAATCGCCGCGATTGCCCGTGTCGAGGAAGCTCTCCGTCAACAGGCCGTTGGCCATAATGACCGAGTGATCTGCCGTCTCGATGTGGAAGTAATCGTAAGACGTGATGCTCGTGTCGTAGTGAATGGAGCGACCATTGATCAGCATCCGGGCCGGGACAAACTTTCCATCAAGGAACAGGCAATGTTCTGCCGTCACCAGAAGGTCCGTGTGTGGCATGCCGGGTGCGATGGCGCCCTTCAGAATACGAACCGGGTAGCCTGCTTCGTCTGCAAACGGACCTGGACGTACCGTCATGTGACGACGTCCGGCCCATGTGACAGTGCGAACGTCTTCACGGCCATCAACATACACAACCACGCTGTCGCCAAGGCGCAGGGTCTCGACCGCGACTTCACCGTCCTGCGTGCGGATCATTGAACCTGCGGGGAAGCAGATGACGCCGTTTCCATTGCTAGTGTTAACCGTGACCGGGTTGCTATCGGTCGGAGCGTTTTTGTAGCTGCTGTCGTAGGTAACGCTTTTGGGGCTGATTGTGCCGCTAGACGTGGTCAGAGTTACATTGTCGCTGGTCATGGTGGCAGACGTTACGGTCTGACCATTCACGCCGAGGCTATCGCCTTCCTTCAGGTTGGCCAGAACCAGCTTGTTGGCTGCGTACTTGTCGCTCGGAAGGATCAGCGTGTTGTTGCCCGTTCCGAAAACGACCTTGTTGCCGTCAGCAGGGTGAGTTAGTGGTAATGGTTGCTTTGGCCCCATCATTCAACGTCAGGGTAGACTGGAGAGCGGAGCTGTCCGTGAAGGACGTACCTGCGCCATTGACCGTGATGGGGCCTGTAATGGTGGTGCTGTTACTGGCTGTCTTGACGGTCGAACCATTGGAAATATTGAGGTTGCCAGCAATTCCGCTGCCGCTGCCCAGCGTAATATTGTCGTTGTCGAAATTAAGCGTGCCGCCAGTCGCAATCGATGGCTTGAGGCCCGGATAGCTAGACCAGTCCTGCGAGACATTCGAGAATGTTGCGGTGCCTCCGTTATCAACCTGAAGGCTATTGTTAGCCGTTAGCGGACGCTGGATGTTTGCTGTGCCACCTGAAGTGACTTCCAGATTTTGAACAGCCAGAGCGCTGGTGCCGGAGGCGATGTCGAGAGTGCCTGCAACCTTGATGTTGACGCCGGAAAGCGTTGATGTCGCGCTTGAGACGGTAACGGTTACACCTGATGGGATGGTGACTGTGCCTTGATTCGTCTGCGTATCAGGAACGTGTGTTGCTGGTGCGCCATCGTAGCTCCAGTTCAACACGTCACTCCAGTTGCCGCCGGTTGTTGGGCCGACCCACGTGTAGAGATCGCCGTTTGTTCAAGCGGGTGTAGATGTTGCCATGATGTGATGAAAATCCAGAATGCAGGGGTGCGCCGTATTGTTCGCAGAGTGAAGTGGAATTGCTCCCATCGCCTCTTCTGCAGACAAACGAAAGCTATTGATGGCATAACTCGTTCAATTAAAGCTAACATTCAATGGAAATGACGAAGATGAATAATTTGTAAAAAACCAACGCCTCATTGCTCGGCTTATTCAAGCCGGGCAAGAAACGTTCAAATCGAAAAAATTTATGGATTTATCGAGAGATTTTTTAGCCGACCGCAGATTTGAGGCCATAGCCTGCTGCGAGTGGGCAAAGTGGCAGCATTGCAAACAGGCATGCTCCCAGAAGGTCGAATCCGGCGCTGGATGATGCACCAAGCTGCCCGGCATAGGACGAAGCCGCACCAAAAATCAGTACCGGCGTTGCGAGAGGCAAAACAAGGAGTGGCAAAAGAACGCCACCACGACGCGCCCCCAACACGATTGAGGCGGCCATGCCACCCATCAGGGATAGGCACATCGTTCCAAGCATCAGCCCAAACAAGAGAAGCGGGAGTTCGCTCCCTTTTACGCCCAGCATGATGCCAAGCGGGATAGCTGCAACAAGAAGAGGCAGGCCAGTTGTCAGCCAGTGAGCAATCATTTTGGCGAAGGCAACGGCATACGCTGGAAGGCCCGTAAGCATCAGCAGATCCAGGGAGCCATCTTCCAGTTCAGAGCCGAAAAGTCTGTCCAGCGGGAGCAGCGATGCGAGCAGTGCACAGACCCAGATGATGCCCGGCCCCATATGACGCAACAGATCTGGTGAGGGACCAAGAGCCAGAGGGAAAAGGCTGCCACACAATATAAAGAAGAGCAGGGATGCGAGCGTATCCGCCCCAAACCGATAGGCAAGTCGCAGGTCGCGGTCGATCAAGGCAAAGAAAGCGGTCATGACAGCCAGAGCGGTTCAGCGTGAGCAAGGGAAGGAAGTTCGTGCGAGCGCGTGTTATCCAGGGGGAGCGGCACATGCGTCGTAACAATCATGGCGCCCCCATTGTCACGGTGTTTGGCCATGATTGCTCCAAGCCGTTCGATGCTCGCTACGTCCAGACCAACGGTTGGTTCGTCCAGAAGCCAAAGGGGTGCTCCTGACAGCATGACACGTGCAAAAGCTGCCCGGCGTTTCTGCCCCGAGGACAGGAGGCGTGCTGGAAGGTCAGTCAGGAATGCCAGATCAAGGGCTTCCAACACGTCTTCCATGCTTCCGCTGCCCAGACGATCGGCAAGAGCAAGATTTTGCGCCAGCGTCAGGCCGGGCTTGAGAGCATCCTGATGGCCCAGCCAGGCCAGTGCTCCATAGCGCTCAATTGTGCCGCCATCAGGCTTGCGAAGGCCTGCGATTGTTCTGAGAAGAGTGGATTTTCCCGCACCATTCGGGCCGGTGAGTATCATGGCATCGCCATGAGCAAGCGAAAGGCTCACATCATCCAGAACCAGCCGGTCTCCACGGAAAACCGTAATATCCCTGACATCCAGAAGCACGGAAGGTGTTGTCGGGTCGGGCGGCTGGGTCGTCATGGGAAGCGTTCTGTCCGGTTCACGGTCTCATCAGCTTAGACCCTCTGAGCGCGGGAACTGCAAGGGGGCGTCTGAAAAGCTGCAATCTGGTGAATTCTCATTCCCGCATGCAGGAAAGGTCTCGATAGCCAGTGCGAGGTCCGTTAAGAGGGCTGAACGGTATAATGATCACACGTCTTGTTAAGGGATGTCTGGAACTGACTGATCTGGTGTTACAGGCGAGCGGGATCGCCAAGTCTTTTGATGGCAACGAAATTCTTCGTGGTCTGTCACTTGATGTTGAACGTGGCGAGCTGATCTCGATTATCGGACCGTCAGGGTGTGGCAAGTCCACGTTCCTGCGGTGTCTCAATTTTCTGGAGCATCCTGACGCCGGAACTGTCCGTATTGAAGATGTGACACTCGCCTGTACGGGCAAAAGCTGGACGCGCGCCAATGAGGCACAGGCCCATCGTTTGCGGGCGCATGTCGGCATGGTCTTTCAGGCTTTCAACCTTTTCCCTCATAGAACCGTCATTGATAACGTCATGATGGCGCCGATGCGCGTGAAAGGTGTCTCACGGGATGAGGCGCAGGCGACTGCCTGTACGCTTTTGGAAAAAGTGGGCCTGGCGGGTGTTAAAGACCGCTACCCGGACAGTCTTTCGGGCGGCCAGAAGCAGCGCGCGGCAATTGCCCGTGCGCTCGCCATGAAGCCATCTGTCATGTTGTACGACGAGCCGACATCCGCACTCGACCCGGAACTTTCAGAAGAAGTTCTGTCGGTAATGCGGGATCTGGATGATGAAGGGATGACGCAGCTTGTCGTAACGCATGACATGCGCTTTGCCCGTGCCGCCTCGGATCGCGTGCTGTACGTGGAGGCTGGTGAAATCGTTGAAAGCGGTGACCCAGACCTGATGTTCGCCAACCCGAAAGAGGGGCGCACACGGCGCTTCCTGCGGACGCTCCTGTGATGAACAAGTTTTTTGCGTGTCTACTGGCGCTGGCTTTCATGCTGGCACCCTCCGTTCATGCCGTAGCGGCTGACGAGACTGTCGCATCCGCGCCAGACGCTCTGGTCGTGCCGGGGGCTCGGGATAACACCGATTTGCCCTGGGCCTCGGATGGTGAGGCCAATGTGCCTTACGTGTTCCATGATCCCGAGCATGAATCCCGAATGACGGGCTTCGAATACGATCTGGTCAATGCCATCGCGGAGAAAATGCACCGCAAGGCGCGTTTCATTCAGAATGACTGGGATGGGCTGATTCCGGGCCTGTCGCGTGACCTTTACAGCATGGTTGCAGACGGCATTGAAATGACGCCGGAGCACAAGGCGGCGGTCCTGTTCTCCCGTCCTTACTATGTAACAAGCGAGCGGATCATTCTTCGCAAGGAAGAAACGGGTCTCGACACGCTGGAGGCTCTCAAGGGCCATAAGATCGGCACGATCAAGGACACCACAGCCGAGCGAATGCTGCGTCGGCAGGGTGGCTCTACGATCCGGTCTTATGAAGAAGAGACAAATGCCTTTTCAGATCTGCGGAACGGAAGACTGGACGCGATCCTGCTGGATGCGCCCATTGCCCTGTATTACGGCAGCATTTCCGATGACATGAAGCTGGTGGGCGAACCGATCGGCAGCATGGAATATGGCATCGCGTTTGCGCCTGGTAGCCGCGCGTTGCGTGATCAGGTGGATGCCGCCCTCGGAGATCTTATCAAGGACGGGACGCTTCACCAGATTCTGGCACGCTGGAACCTGTGGACTCCGTTGATGGAGAACTACACTGGGGACCATACCCATCCGGATATTGCCCCGGTGGAATGGGACCGGTATCGGGCCGCCATGGCCAGCACGACCGGTGGGAACTGGAAAGTTCTGGTTCACCGGTATGTCGGGTTCCTGCCTCTGATCGGCCAGGCAGCCTTGATGACGCTGGCTGTTTCAGCGCTCGCTATGGTGATTGCGGTCGCCCTGGGCCTGCTTCTTGCGTTGGCGCGGCATTATGGCGGGACGGTCCCTCGGCTTGTGGCGGGGTTATATGTTGAAATTGTCCGCGGTACACCGCTGCTGATTCAGGTTCTTTTCATTTTCTATGGGCTGCCAGCCTTTGGCATCCGGCTGTCTCCCTTCATGGCAGGCGTGTTGTCACTGGGGCTCAATTACGCGGCCTATGAAGCCGAGAATTATCGTGCGGGTTTGTTGTCTGTCCCCCGGGGCCAGATGGAGGCCGCTATTGCCCTGAACATGACGCACTGGCAGGCGCTTCGTCTGGTCGTGGTCCCGCAGGCCTTCCGCACGGTTGTGCCGGTCATGACCAATGACTTTATTTCGTTGCTCAAAGACAGTTCGTTGGTGTCCGTCATTACCTTGACGGAACTCAGTCAGACCTATGTCCGTCTATCGTCCACCTATTACGATTATTTCGGAACGGGGCTGATGGTCGGTGCGGCTTATCTTCTGCTTGGGCTACCGTTCGTGAGATTGGCCCGTATGGCAGAACGGCGCATGGGCCGCGGTATGGGTGGCAATATCGGTCACCACTGACTGGGAGGCATGAAAGACGCCTCGTTCAATGAATTAAAAAAGGCTGCCTCTCTGTTGGGAGGCAGCCTTTTTTTGTCAGGACGCTTTGGGCGCTGACGGATCACTCGTGATGGATGGTGTGAGGGTATTCGGGTCAAGCGTCCCGTCAAACCCTTGCCGCAGAACGTCCGCCCATTTCAGCATCCACCGATCCAGATCCGTGATGAAGCGCGAGGAGTCCGGATTGGAATGAACTGTGCCTTTGCCCCAGATGTTAATGGGCGCCAGGAGTTGGCGGGACCCGTGCTCAATCGGGGCAATAAGCGTCTCAACAGTTTCGACCTGAACGCCCTGCGTGCCCTGAAGGGCTGCGTGATACCACCCAACATTGATCATGAGGGGCGGAATTGGAAAGCCGAGTGTTGCCATGCGGTTGAAGGCAGCTGTGATGAATGGGTCCGGGCTAACTGTATTGTTCGCCAGAACTGCGTTCCCCATATAGGTGCACTCTTCCGATGCTCCCGGCTTTCCGCTGATACGTGATGCATAGTTGCGATCATCATGGCACGGCGTTTCCAGCCCATCCGTCACTTCCTGTGGAAGAGTCTGCTGGCTGGCGCGGACAACAATGACTGCCGAGACAACACCACTATCCGTACGCGCCAGAACCTGCTGGGAAATTTCTCCGTGAGGGCCGCTACGCGCTGTCAGGATGGTGTGCCAGTCTCCGGTCGGGAGAGGAACAGTGCGCCCGGCAATCTTCAGGCTGTGGCGGAGGGTGATGCCTGGATCGGGAACACCGACCTGATCTACGCCACCATTGGGGGCATTGCCGCCGGCGGCGTTTTGAGGGCCAGCGCCCGCTGCAGGCGATGGGCTTGCGCCAGGAGCATGTCCCGGGAGCCAGGGCATGGCTTTCTTCAAAGCCGGGGTCGGGAAAAACGACGCCATCCCGATCCCGCCGACCATCATGATAAGGCTTGTGCGCCAGAGAGGTGCGCGGCGCCAGAGTCGTCCAAATGCTGTCATGGATCAGTGACTCAGGCGGCCGAGTTGCGCTTCGGTATCCTTGGAAATTTCCGCGACAACGCCCTCATCTCCTGCCGTCAGGCGAACCGTCTTGGCGCCCTGTTGACGGGCGATAATCAGGCTTTCGCTCACCATATCTTCAATGGACCGCACCAGATCACGAGCGCTGGCGCCGGTGCCCAGGTTCTTCTGCTTGACCATGACCTGAAAGAGCAGGGCCGGATCAATACCGCCCGTTTCAACGTGCAGGCCATAGCTTTCGATCATAGCTTCAATTTCCAGAGCGGCCACACGGGCCAGATCCAGACCGCGGAGAGCGCGGAATACGAAGATCCTGTCGAGGCGGTTCAGAACCTCTGGAGCGAAGCCTGCCCGCTTGAGGGCTTCCACCGACTCCGCACGCATTTTGTCAGGTTCATTTTCCAAGCGGTCCGCAATCTCTGTCAGTGCGTCCGTTGCGATGTTGGACGTCAGCATGAAGATGGCGCGGGTGGTTGAGACCTGCTCGCCTGTAGACGCTTCCGTAACGTGACCATCGTTCCATGCAGTGAGAAACTTCTTGAACACGTCCGGGTGGGCTTTTTCAATTTCATCCAGCAGCACGACGGCATCTGGCTGATCCTTGAGCCCGCCGGTCAGCTTGCCGAAAGTATCTGAGCCGACATAGCCCTTCGGGGAGCCGAAGAGCTGTGTGGCTGCATGGGGGCTGGACATCTGCGTCATATCGAAATGGAGCAGGGGGCGCTCCATCTGGCGAGCGATCTGCTTGGCCAGATAGGTTTTGCCAGTCTCTGGAGGCCCTGCCAGCAGAAAAATGCCGACGGGCTTGCCGCGAACCTGAAGAGCGAGGCGGCGGCGAAGCTGCTGGGCAATGTCTTCGCAGACACGGTCCTGCCCGATGACGCGGGCCCGAAGAGATGCGGCAAGCTCCTCCGCATCAATGACGGTTTCGCGCTGTTCGCGGGCCATGAGTTCTTCAAGCGCACCACGATTGGTCAGCCGGCTGAGAACATCCATGATCAGACCTTTCCTCCGGCGCAGTCCACGACGCGCCAGTTTTTCTGCAGAAGTTTCGTATCCCAGACCCATGACGGTCAGGAGGGCGCCGATCCCCGCAAGGGGGAGATAGGCAGGGCGTGCCCAGTTCAGAGCTCTCCAGAAACCATCCAGAGACAGGTGTAGCATGACGGCCACCTGAATGACCGCCAGAATCAGGAAGGCCGCCATCATAACTGGCATGGCCCGGTTGAGCATGGGAACGAGGGACTTGAACACCGGGGTGGCCTTTACTGAACAATCACGCCAAGCACGATACGCTGACTCAGCGCAGTCAGGCTTGGCAGGGCTTCGGGGCCGAGGGCGGTCATGGCACCAATGGTAAGAGCGGGTGCGTGCGGCATTGTGACAGGATCAATCGTAACCTGTGCGGCTTCGGCAATCGGCAGAATGAGCCGCTGGAATTTTCCTGTCAGAACAACGCGCTGGGTCAATCCGGATACTGTGACATCAACAGTCTGTCCTGTCACGCCTGCCGCATCCAGAACCGGCATTTCCACAAGGCGCATATCGCCACGCTGCACAGCCGCTAAAATCTGGCTTCGCTGTTGGGCATTGAAGCTGGTGGCAGCAAGCGCTTTAGGGGCATTCTGTGCGGAGAGCATGGAAAGCTGGACCGCCGCCTGAAGCGCCGGTGCTGTGCCAACGGCAGCATTGTCTGGCGGAGGAGCGGGAACTGCCGCCTTGGGCGTTGTGGCATGAGTGTAGAAAAATGCCCCGGCCCCAATGGTGACCACGGCCAGAAGACTACCTCCCGCCCAGAGAGGTCGGCTCCGGGGAGCATCCTGCTGCGGAAGGAGATGGGGTTTAGGCTCGGGTTCGGCTGTCATCAGGGCCTCATCTCACCCTGACTACCCGTTCAAGGCAAGCATTCTCCGCACTGATAAATGTAAACAAATCTTTCGATATGCTTATGGGGCTGTATCCCTGTCGTTCTACTTGCATTGCGAGGGTGGAGGGCCTAGATAGAGGTCATTCCATTCATCTTCCGCTTCTTTTCGGGGGGTGGCCCTGACGGGCCGCCTTTTTTGTCTTGTCTCAACAGAACACATCTTCCGGTCTCGAACTGCCTCATCTGACGGGCCTTGAAGCCCGCATTGCGGAGCGGATCGTGCCGACGCTGGCGGACCTGGGCTACGAGCTCGTCCGTCTTTCCGTTCTCGGGCGCGACACCCCGACCATTCAGATCATGGCGGACCGTGCAAACGGCTCCCTGATCTCCGTGGAGGACTGCGAGCAGATCAGTCACGCCGTCGGTGCCATCCTTGACGTGGATGACCCGATTCCAGGCGCATGGATGCTCGAAGTATCATCAGCTGGAATCGACCGCCCTTTGACCCGTGCAAAGGACTGGGAACGATTCGCCGGACATCTGGCCAAGGCTGAACTTGATGTTCCGCTCAATGGCCGTCGTCGTTTCTCTGGAACGGTGATGGGCACGCGGGATGGCAAGGGCGTGATTCGTCTGGACGACGGGACTGAAGCGGAGCTGCCATTGGCAGAAGTTCGCAAGGCCCGTCTGATCCTGACGGATGCCCTGATTGAGGCAAGTGCTGCCCTTTCGGGTATCACACCTGAAGCGAAGAGTGACGGCGAGACGCCTCGCGTTCCGAAACTGAATCCGAAGAAGCCGGGGAAGAAGAAACAATGACCCGTCTCATGCTGGCTGGAGGTCCGATCTGATGGACACATCTGTTATCCGCCCTGAACTGCTGCTGGTCGCAGACGCAGTCTCGCGCGAGAAGAACATCGACCGCGAAGAAGTGCTGGAAGCGATGGAGCAGGCCATTCAGAAGGCTGGCCGCGCCAAGTATGGTCACGAGAAGGACATTCGCGCGACCATCGACCGCAAGACGGGCGAAGTTCGTCTCAGCCGCTGGACGGAAGCTGTCGAGCAGGTGGAGAATGAGGACACGCAGATCCCCATTCACATTGCTCGTAAGTTCCAGCCGGAAATTCAGATTGGCGAACATCTCGTTGATCCACTGCCGCCGATCGACTTTGGGCGTATTGCAGCGCAGACGGCCAAGCAGGTTATTGTGCAGCGCGTGCGTGAATATGAACGCAAGCGCCAGTTCAATGAATTCAAGGATCGCGTAGGCGAGATCGTCAACGGTACCGTCAAGCGGACCGAGTACGGCAACATGATGGTTGAAATCGGCAATGCCGAAGGCCTTCTGCGTCGTGATGAACTGATCCCTCGCGAGTCTTTCCGAAATTCGGACCGTATTCGCGCGTATATCTATGATGTACGTGACGAGCCGCGCGGCCCGCAGATCTTCCTGTCCCGCACGCACCCGGCATTTCTCGCCAAGCTGTTCGCCCAGGAAGTGCCGGAAATTTATGACGGCATCATCGAGATCAAGGCTGTTGCCCGTGATCCAGGGTCCCGCGCCAAGATGGCCGTCATTTCCCGTGATGCTGCAATTGATCCGGTCGGTGCGTGCGTTGGTATGCGCGGCTCGCGCGTTCAGGCCGTTGTGGCTGAGTTGCAGGGCGAGAAGATCGACATCATTCCCTGGAGCCCGCAGGCTGCAACATTTGTTGTGAATGCGCTGGCACCTGCTGAAGTCACCAAGGTGGTGATGGATGAAGAAGCAGGGCGTGTTGAAGTCGTGGTGCCGGATGAGCAGCTTTCGCTCGCGATCGGTCGCCGCGGACAGAACGTGCGTCTGGCCAGCCAGCTGACCCGCTGGGACATCGATATTCTGACGGAGGCCGAGGAATCGGAGCGTCGTCAGGAAGAGTTCCGCAAGCGGACTGGTCTCTTTGTTGACTCTCTGGATGTGGACGATGTGATTGCCAGCCTTCTGGTTACAGAGGGCTTCCACTCCATCGAAGAACTGGCTTATACGGAGCCGGGCGAACTGCATGACATCGAAGGCTTCGATGAGAGTGTTGCCGAAGAGCTGATGCTGCGTGCAAACGAGTATCTGGCTGGCAAGGAACACGAGCTGGACGACAAGCGCAAAGAGCTTGGCGTGACGGACGATGTTGTCGATCTCGGAGTCTTCACGAACCAGATGCTGGTAACGCTTGGTGAGAAGGGTGTGAAAACACTCGACGATCTGGCGGATCTGGCAGGTGATGAACTCGTGGATATTCTTGGCGCAGACGCCATGGATGAAGATGCCGCGAATGAAGTCATCATGGCAGCCCGTGCCCACTGGTTTGAAGGTGACGAATCGGCTGAAGCCGAAAAGAAGGACGGGGAGTCGACCGACGTCTGATATTTCTGATACTGATAATGGTCCCATTCGCGGTGCTTTAGGGCGCCGCGGTTCAGAGCGCCGCTGCCTCGTGACCCGAGAGCAGAGGCCGCCTGAAAGCATGATCCGTTTCGTGGTCAGCCCGGATAATCGGGTTGTGCCAGATCTGGCTGCAAAGCTGCCTGGTCGGGGAATGTGGTTGAGTGCCAGCCGGGATGTGTTAGATAGCCCCCGCACCCGACAGGCTTTTGCACGTGCTGCAAAGGCCCAGGTGTCTGTACCGGACTGTCTGGCGGATCTCGTCGAGGCAGCACTGGGGCAGAGGATGTTGGACGCTGTCAGTCTGGCCCGAAGAGCGGGGCAGGTTGTCTGCGGGTTTCAGAAATGCCGGGAGTGGCTCATTTCCGGTAGGGCAGGGGTGGTGATCCGTTCCGAAGGTGCAAGCCTGGACGAGTTCTCCAGACTGGTGTCGGGCCGGCGATCTCTGCCGGCGGTGACAGTTCCCGATCGCGTCCTGGCTTCGGCGTTCGGCCGGGACCGGGCGGTCTATGCGGTGATGGCGCCGGGTGCGCTGGCACAGCGCCTGATCGCCGAACATGAGAGATTTTCGGGAGTGGCAGGACGTCCACTCCCAGACCCCAAAGGGGTCAGTAAGGAACAGGCGGAACTATGAGCGACGGCAACGAGCGCAACCAGGACGGAACACAGACCCCATCACAGGGCGGCGAACAGAACAAGACTGGCCGCCTGTCCCTACGCCCAGCAGGACGTCAGGAGGTCGGTCGTACAGTCGACGCTGGCTCCGTGCGTCAAAGCTTCAGCCACGGCCGTTCAAAGGTCGTGCAGGTTGAAGTTCGCAAGCCCAAGCGCGCAGCGTCCGGTCCGGGTGGCTCGGCTGCTGGCGGCGCACGTGGTGGTCGTGGTGCTGGTGCTGGCGGTCGCGCCCTGACGGCTGCGGAGCTTGCAACGCGTCAGCGCGTTCTGGAAGCACAGCGTAAAGCTGCGGTTGAAGAGGCTGAACGCCGCGAAGCCGAAAAGATCCAGATCATGTCGGCTGCAGAAGCAGCCCGTCGTGCTGAGGAAGAACAGCGTCTTGCTGCAGAAGCAAGAGAAGCTGAAGAGGCAGCGCGCATCGAGCGTGATCGCCAGGCGATCAAAACAGCGGAAGACGCACGCATCTTCGCGGAAGAAGAAGCCCAGCGCGCTGTGCGTCAGGCTGAACGCGAAGCTGAAGAAGCCCAGCGTGCTGCTCCGCTTGATCCGCGCACACATTCAACGGGTGGCGTGCAGCTTGCAGCCCCTGTGCAGCGCCTGCGTCCTCTCGCAGAGCGTGCAATTATGCCGGAGCGTCCGGTTCAGACTGCGCGTCCTGCACCTGCTGCGCCGGCACAGCCACGCGGTGGTGAGACGCTTCATCTGCGTTCTCCGGCCGCAGCCGCTGGTGGTGAAGAAGAGCGTCGAGCTCCTGCTCGTCGCAGTGGCGGTGGTGCTCCTAGCGGTCCGGCCCAGCGTCGTTCCACGCAACCTTCCCCACGTAAAAGCCCGGGCGGCAATGACCGTCGTAGCGGTCGCATCGACGTGCGCGCAGCGATTGAAGGCGATGACGGCAAAACCCGTTCGCTGGCTTCAGTTCGCCGTCAGCGCGATCGTGAGCGTCGCCAGGCTGAGCTTGAACGTCTTCGTTCTGATCAGGTGCGCGTTGTGCGTGACGTAATTGTTCCGGAAACCATCACGGTAGCCGAGCTGGCCAACCGTATGGCGTCCCGCCAGGGTGATGTCATCAAGTCGCTCATGAAAATGGGCGTCATGGCGACGGCAACCCAGAGCATCGACGGCGATACTGCTGAGCTGATCGTCGAAGAGTTCGGCCATCGTGTGAAGCGCGTTGCTGAAAGCGATGTGGAAATCGGCATCAAGGGTGTTGAAGATCGTCCAGAAGATCTTGCACCGCGTGCTCCGGTCGTGACCGTTATGGGTCATGTCGATCACGGCAAGACGTCTCTTCTGGATGCACTCCGCTCTGCTGATGTGGCTGGCGCCGAAGCCGGCGGTATCACGCAGCACATCGGTGCGTATCAGGTCACGGCACCTTCCGGGAAGAAGATCACCTTCATCGATACACCGGGCCATGAGGCGTTTACGTCCATGCGTGCTCGTGGTGCATCCGTGACGGACGTGGTCGTTCTAGTGGTTGCGGCTGATGACGGTGTCATGCCGCAGACGATCGAAGCCATTAAGCATGCCAAGGCTTCGAACGCCCCGATCATTGTCGCCATCAACAAGATGGACAAGCCTGGCGCCAACCCAACCCGTGTCCGTCAGGAACTTCTGAGCCATGAAATCGTGGTCGAAGATATGGGCGGTGATACGCAGGATGTCGAAGTCTCGGCACTGAAGCGTACGGGTCTGGACAAGCTGGAAGAAGCTATTCTGCTTCAGGCTGAAATGCTTGATCTGAGAGCCAACCCGGATCGTATGGCCGAAGGTACGGTGATCGAAAGCCGCCTTGATCGCGGACGTGGCCCAGTGGCTTCTGTTTTGGTTCAGAAGGGCACACTGCGTCGCGGCGATATTGTTGTCGCTGGTGCAGAGTGGGGACGTGTTCGTGCGGTTCTCGATGATCGTGGCCGTCAGCTCAAGGACGCTGGCCCATCCATGCCTGTCGAAATTCTCGGCATCGCAGGCGTTCCGGGTGCAGGTGAGCCGTTCGTTGTTGTTGAAAACGACGTCCGCGCTCGTGAGATCAGCGAATTCCGTCAGCGTACCATCAAGGAAAAGCAGGCTGCGACGCAGGTTGCTGCCCGTGGCACACTTGACCAGATGCTGGCTCGTATTCAGGCCGGTGATCAGAAGGAAGTTGCCCTTCTTATCAAGGCGGACGTTCAGGGTTCTGCGGAAGCAATCTCCACGACCGTCCAGAAGCTGGCTCATGAAGAAGTTGCAATTCGCGTCCTGAACGCCAGCGTCGGTCAGATCACGGAAAGCGATATCCAGTTCGCCAAGGCTTCTGATGCCATCATCGTGGCGTTCAACGTTCGTGCGACGACGCAGGCTCGTGAACTGGCGCAGCGTGAAGGTGTGGATATCCGCTACTACTCCATCATCTACCAGGTGGCGGACGACGTAGAGCAGCTCGTGAAGGGCAAGGTTGCGCCCAAGCACCGCGAGAAGTTCCTGGGCTATGCAGAGATCCGTCAGGTCTTCAACATCACGAAGACCGGCAAGGTCGCTGGTTGCTATGTCACCGAAGGCCTCGTCAAGCGTGGTTGTGGCGTGCGTCTGCTGCGTGAGAACGTGGTCATCCATCAGGGTGAACTCAGCCAGCTCAAGCGCTTCAAGGATGACGTCAAGGAAGTGGCTCGTGGGTATGAATGCGGTCTTTCCTTCGCAGGTTACAATGATCTGCGCGAAGGCGATGTCGTCGAGTGCTACGAGATGGAAGTGATCCCGGCTTGAGCTCACGTTCCAGAAATGACCTGAAAGGCCCGGCCGGCGTTGTTGCCCAAGGGCCGAGCACTCGCCAGCTTCGGGTGGCAGAAGAGGTTCGCCGGACACTGGCGGACATCTTCGCCCGCACGGAGTTTCGTGATCCTGACCTGCTAGATGTCCGCATCACGGTTACGGAAGTGCGGGTTTCCCCGGACTTTGGTCACGCAACAGTGTTCGTGACCCGACTGGGCCGAAGTGATGTGGAAGAAGTTCTTCCCGCTTTAAAGCGGGTTTCTCCCTTCCTTCGCTCCGGGTTGGCCAAGGTGCTTCGACTGCGGAGTGTTCCGGAAATTCATTTCCAGCCAGATACGGCGCTGGATAATGCGATGGAACTGGACCAGCTCTTTCGTTCACCGGAAGTTAGCCGAGATCTGGAAGACTGATTTTGCACAACACCTCTGGCCTTCGGGTCAGGGGTGTTTTTGCATTTACAGGTCAGACTGGTCTATCAGCGCCCGATCATGAGTGAGGGATGCTGGACCAGTGGCAAGAAAACGCGGACGCGAGATTGACGGATGGCTGATTCTCGACAAGCCGCTTGGCCCAACGTCTACGGACATGGTCAATAAACTGCGTTGGGAATTTGACGCGAAAAAAGCGGGCCATGGCGGCACGCTCGACCCCTTGGCCTCGGGCGTCCTGCCGATCGCATTTGGCAAGGCCACGCGAACAATCCCCTATATTATGGATGCGACAAAGCGTTACCGCTTTACCCTTTCTCTGGGGGAAAGCCGCACAACCGATGATCGCGAGGGAGAAGTTCTTGCGACGTCGGTTCATCGTCCAACAGATGACGATCTACGCGCCTGTCTCCCTGCTTTGACGGGCGATGTAATGCAGATTCCCCCCGTGTTCTCTGCATTGAGAGTTGGTGGAAAACGGGCTTACGATCTTGCGCGTGCGGGCCGTCCGCCGGAGCTTCCGCCACGCCCGGCCCAGATAGATTCGATAACACTGGTAGAGCGCCCGGATCTAGATACTGCGGTTTTTGAAGTACAGTCTGGCAAGGGCGTTTATATGCGGTCTCTGGCGCGAGACATCGCTCTTGCCTGCGGAACTGTGGGGCATATTTCCGTCCTGCGTCGAACGAAATGCGGGCCGTTTGATCTGTCCCATGCCATGACGATTGACGAGATAGCACTGGACAAATCGACTCAAACTGTGGACAACGCCGATGCTCTTCCGGCTCCTCTGCTGGATGTAGCGACCGCGCTGGTCGACATCCCGGCGCTGGCCGTTACCGAAGCGGAGGGAAGAATATTGATCTGGGGCCAGTCTCTTGACCCCTCGGATCTCACATATTCTCTGCCGGCCGTGTCACAGGAGGGAGACCATCTGTGGCGTGCGATGATCGGAGAGCACGTGATTGGCCTGTGTCAGATCCGCGATGGACGGCTCAGGGCAGCACGGATGCTGGAAAACCACGAGTTTTTTGGAGAACACGATGTCGATTACTGCAGAACGCCGCACGGCTCTGATCGCTGAATACCGCCAGAACGAGACCGACACGGGCTCGCCGGAAGTTCAGGTTGCGATCCTGACCGAGCGCATTGTTAACCTGACCGAGCACCTGAAGACCCACAAGAAGGACTTCCACTCCCGTCGTGGTCTTCTGATGATGGTCGGTCAGCGTCGTAGCATGCTGGACTATCTGAAGCGCAAGGATCAGGCTCGTTACCAGAGCGTGATCGAGCGTCTCGGCCTGCGTCGCTGATACGTCGTCCGGGGGCTTGCCCCCGGACACCCCTGCCATCGGTCTTTCCGGGGGTGGGGTGCGCGACCGGCGTTTCAGGCCACATGGTGTCGTGCCGGGGGCTTCCCGCCACCACCGCCATGCCGTCCGAAACGCTGCTCCGTCACCTGCCGGATGTCCAGATGATGGCTCGTTCCTAATCTAGGAGAACGATATGTTCGATTATTTCCGTAAGGAAATCGAGTGGGCCGGACGCCCGCTTATTCTTGAGACCGGCAAGATTGCCCGTCAGGCTGACGGCGCTGTCATGATCACCTATGGTGACACGGTCGTTCTGTGTACGGCTGTTGGTGCCAAGAGCGTCAAGCCGGGACAGGACTTCTTCCCGCTGACAGTCAACTATCAGGAAAAGGCTTACGCCGCTGGCAAGATCCCAGGTGGGTTCTTCAAGCGCGAAGGTCGTCCGTCTGAAGCAGAAGTGCTGAATGCACGTCTGATCGATCGTCCGCTCCGTCCGCTGTTCCCAGACAACTTCCGCAATGAAGTTCAGGTTACAGCTACGGTTCTGAGCCATGACATGGAAAACGATCCGGCGATCGTTTCCCTGATCGGTTGCTCTGCTGCCTTGACGCTGTCTGGTATTCCGTTCTTCGGTCCGGTTGCTGCTGCCCGTATTGGTCGCATCGATGGCAAGCTCGTCGTGAACCCGACGCTGTCCGAAGTTAAGGACAGCACGCTGGATCTCGTTGTGGCCGGTACGTCTGAAGGCGTGCTGATGGTTGAGTCCGAAGCCAGCGAGCTTTCGGAAGAGACCATGCTGGAAGCCGTGACCCTGGGTCACACGTCCTTCCAGCCTGTGATTGAAGCCATCATCGCTCTGGCCGAACACGCAGCCAAGGCTCCGTGGGATCTGCCGACGCTGACGAAGGAAGAGATTGCTCTTCGCAAGCGCGTCGAGAAGGTCGGCAACAAGCTGATGGCCGATGCCTACAAGGAGCGCGTCAAGCAGGCACGCTACAAGAAGGTTGCTGAAGCCAAGGACCGCATCAACGAGATCCTTGCTGAAGAAGGTCTCGACGTTGAGCTGGCCAAGCCGATGCTCAAGGAGCTTGAAGCTCAGGTCGTTCGCGGCACCATTCTCAAGACCGGTATCCGCATCGACGGCCGTGACCTGAAGACGGTTCGCCCGATCCTTGCAGAAGTCGGTATCCTGCCGCGTGCCCATGGTTCTGCCCTTTTCACCCGTGGTGAAACGCAGGCTCTGGTCGTTGCAACGCTTGGCACGGGCCAGGACGAGCAGATCATTGATGCGCTCGAAGGCGAGTACCGCTCGAACTTCCTGCTGCACTACAACTTCCCTCCGTACTCGGTGGGCGAGTGTGGTCGTATGGGTTCCCCGGGCCGTCGTGAGATTGGTCACGGCAAGCTGGCATGGCGCGCGCTGCATCCGCTGCTGCCGTCCAAGGAGCAGTTCCCGTACACGATGCGTGTCGTCTCCGAGATCACGGAGAGCAACGGCTCGTCATCCATGGCAACCGTCTGCGGTACGTCCCTGGCGCTGATGGATGCCGGTGTTCCGCTGCCGCGTCCGGTTGCTGGCATTGCAATGGGCCTGATCAAGGAAGATCGTGGCTTTGCGGTTCTGTCCGACATTCTGGGTGATGAAGATCATCTGGGTGACATGGACTTCAAGGTTGCCGGTACGGAACAGGGCATCACGGCCCTTCAGATGGACATCAAGATCACGTCCATCACGCCGGAAATCATGGAGATTGCCCTGGAGCAGGCTCGTGGCGGTCGTATCCACATCCTCGGCGAAATGGCCAAGGCTCTGACGGAAGGCCGTACGGATGTCTCCGGCAATGCGCCGAAGATCACGACGATGTCCGTGCCGAAGGAAAAGATCCGCGATGTGATCGGTTCCGGTGGCAAGGTCATTCGTGAGATCGTCGAGTATTCCGGTGCCAAGGTTGACATCGGGGATGACGGCACGATCACGATCGCTGCTTCCAATGACGAGCAGGCCCAGAAGGCTATCGCCCGCATTGAAGGCATCGTGGCTGAGCCGGAAATCGGCCGTATCTACGATGGTAAGGTTGTGAAGACGGCCGACTTCGGTGCGTTCGTGAACTTCCTTGGGCCGCGTGATGGCCTGGTGCACATCTCCGAGCTGACGCAGGGTCGCGTTGCCAAGACGTCCGACGTTGTCCAGCAGGGCGACGCCGTGAAGGTCAAGGTCATCGGTTTTGATGACCGCGGCAAGGTGAAGCTGTCCATGCGGGTTGTCGATCAGGAAACTGGTGCCGATATCACGGAGAGCGTGGGGGCCAAGGCCGGCCGTCCGCCCCGTCGCGACGCCGAGTGAGTCCTCGGGCGGGGCTCGCAAGGCCCCGCCTTTTTTGTGTGAGTATCGGAGACATCGAGTCCCCATGAAGTTGATCGACACCCTTCGTTTTGGTGGTCAGGATGTTCTGCCTCTCGTCGAGGGGGGCAAAGGTGTTTCTGTCTCCACCGGTACTTCGGCAGGTCATTGGGCCGCTGCCGGCGGAATTGGAACCATTTCCGCCGTCAACGCTGACAGCTACGACGAGCAGGGGCGTCCTGTTCCCCAGATTTACCACGGACGGACCCGCCGTGAACGGCAGCGCGAACTGATCCGCTACGCCATCGATGGCGGTATTGCCCAAGCGAAGATTGCCCGTGAGATCTCAGGTGGCAAAGGACGCCTCCATGCCAATATCCTTTGGGAAATGGGCGGCGCCGAAGAAATCATCGAGGGTATCCTTGAGGGCGCTCCGGGCGTTATCAATGGCCTGACCTGTGGTGCAGGCATGCCGTATCGCCTGTCTGATATCGCGATCAAGTACGGCATTCCCTATTACCCGATCGTATCTTCAGGGCGTGCATTCAATGCGCTCTGGCGCCGTGCGTACAGCAAGGCTCCGGAACTGCTGGGTGGCGTGGTGTATGAAGATCCGTGGCGCGCGGGCGGCCATAATGGTCTCTCCAACACGGAAAACCCATTACACCCGGAAGATCCGTTCCCGCGCGTGCTGGAGCTTCGTCGGGTCATGCGTCAGTATGGTCTGGATGAAACGCCTATCATCATGGCCGGTGGCGTCTGGGCTCTGGAAGATTGGCAGGACTGGATTGGTAACCCGGATCTGGGGCCAATTGCCTTCCAGTTCGGAACGCGCCCTCTGCTGACGAAGGAGAGCCCGATTCCGGAGGCCTGGAAGCGCCGTCTTCTGACGCTGAAGAAGGGGGATGTTTATCTGAACCGCTTCTCTCCGACCGGCTTCTATTCCTCTGCTGTCAACAACAGCTTCATGCATGATCTGCGAGGCCGCTCGGAGCGTCAGGTTGCGTACAGCCCGGAAGCCACGGCAGAGCTGGATGCATCTTACGGCGTCGGTGCACGCAAGCGCGAAGTGTTTGTGTCCTCAACCGACCGTCAGCATATCGCAGGTTGGGAGGCCGCGGGCTTCACCGAGGCGCTGCGCACGCCTGATGACACGCTGGTTTTTGTCACCCCTGACAGTGCCCGTGAAATCCTGGCTGACCAGACGAACTGCATGGGCTGCCTGTCGGCATGCAAGTTCTCCAACTGGATGCAGCGTGAGCCCTACACCAACGGTCAAAAGGCTGATCCGCGGTCTTTCTGCATCCAGAAGACGCTTCAGACGATTGCGCATGCTCCGAATGATGAGCATGCGGATGACGTGGTTGACCACAACCTGATGTTTGGTGGCACGAATGCCTGGCGCTTCGGAACTGATCCTTTCTATGCGAATGGATTTGTTCCTACAGTTGGTCAGCTCGTGGAGCGTATTCTGACAGGACGATAACATGACGGTGCGTGATCCACTGGCGCGACAGGCTTCATTGAACCGCACCCGTCATCTGACTTTCCTGTCACAGTTTCTGGCCCGTCATTCCGTTCCCCTCAGCCCGGAGCAACTTGCTCCTGCTGAGGGTGTCCGGGCGGCCCTTGCAACGGTTGTTGCCCTTCTTCCCGCTCTTTATTTTCATCAGGCTGTTTTTGCCTGGGCTGCTTTTGCAGCATTCTGGTGCTGTCTGATTGAACCCGGTGGCACACCGCGGGAGCAGTTGCGCATCCTCGGCATCTTTACTGTTGCGGGTGCAGTACTGGGCGGTGTGACGTCCCTGATCGCGACATTCCCATATTGGGGTGTCATTCCCTGGCTGATCGTGACGGGCCTGTTCGCGGGGCTGGCGCGCGCCTTAGTCCCCAGTATGGCACTCCTGTGCGCATTGCTGGGCTGCGTCATGCTCGCCGGGATCGGGTTTCCGGCGCATTCATTCAACGATGCTCTGACGATTGCGCTCGCCTTTGGTGGCGGTGGTACATGGGCGATCGTGCTGTGCCTGATCCTGTGGCCGCAGCATCCCTATGCGCCTGCACGACGGGCTGTTGGCGGCTGCTATCAGCTTCTTGCCGTTATGGCTGGAGAATTGGCCGCAGGTCGTCTTCAGGAGACGGTTCATCGCCAGACGATCCGCACGGCCATTGAGCGGGCGAGGGGTGTTGCCCTGCAGATTGATGCAGGCCATGCCAGTTACAGTATGCGTGGGCGCCTGATTGCCTCTCTTGCCGGCGCAGAACGTCTTTTCACGGCGATGCTTGCTGTTGAGCATCTTGTTGAAACGCGCGGACTGGATTTCGAAGCACGAGGAACGCTCGCAGCATTTTCGGCGCTTTGTCAGCATGCCAGTGAGGCTGCTCTGTCGCCGAATCCCGATCTGAAGCGCCTTTCCGGGGAGGCGCTCGGTTTAGCTGATCGTATTCGTGTGCGGTCTGGCACGATCGGAGAGTTGGTGGCGACCAGTGCACGGACGCTTGGCACGCTCGCGGATGGTCTGGCTGAGAAAGCCCGGCTCCCTTTTGACGCGGATGCGCCCAAGCACGTTGCCCGGCTGACGCCTGTGATCTGGCGTCATGCCCTCCGCATGGTCGTTGGTCTTCTGGGGACCTATCTGGCAACGCAGTGGCTTGGTCTGAGCTATGGCTTCTGGGCTCTCGTGGCCGTACTGCTTGTTATCCAGCCCTCCGGCCAGACAACTCTGGTGCGGGCTCTGGAGCGCGTTCTGGGAACAATCGGCGGGGGGGTTCTGGCACTTTTGGCAACGCCGTTCCTGCCGGGGCCGTCCGAAATGATGGTTGCGCTTGCGTTGTTCGTGATTGGCGCGATTGCCATGCGCGCGGTCAACTATACGCTTCTGGTCCTGTTCCTGAGCGCACATTTCATTATCGTCACGGAAATGACGATGCCGTCTGATGGTGTCGCCTGGCTCCGTATTCTGGATAATACGCTTGGCAGCCTGATTGGCCTTGGCTGCGCTTTTGCACTTTTCCCCCAACGGCAGACGCAGGACATGGACGGTCTGTTGCGCGCCGCGATTGTGGGGAACATCCGTTATCTGTCCGCCGTGCTGAATGGCAATGATACGGTTTCTACAGATCGGACGCAGCGTCAGGCAGGGATTGACACCACACGGGCGGAGTTTGCCCGTGGCTCGCTTCCGCTTCTTGGTGGGCTTTCTGGTGTGGGGCCGGGGGCAGAGCGCATGCATGCCTTGTTACGCGCGCTCAGAAGCCTGAGCGGAGAAGTCACGCTGCTTCGGTTTGATATGGCTGCCGGTTTATGTGCGCCTGATCCTCAGACCGGCCAGTTCTGGAAGGAAAAGGCCGAAGCTCTTGAAGCACGAGAGCCCCTCGCGGAAATTGCGGGGCAGCTTGAGAGTGGTGAGATCATGTCGAGTATTGCGGCGCTGAAGCGTTCTGATCGCCCCGCTGCCAGTGAAGAAGCTCAGGGACCGGTTCTCTCCAGCCCCTGAGCAGGGTGTCAGTGGCGTCCACCACCACCGGGGCCACCGTGACCGCCGCCACCATGTCCGCCCCCTCCAGGGCCTCCTCCGCCGCCCGGGCCTCCGCCATGGAAGCCACCGCCGCCGGGGCGGCCACCACCAGAGAAGCCTCCGCCCGGACGACCGCCTCCTCCGGGTCTCCCTGGGGGTGGGCCACCCCCAGGTCGGCCGCCACCGCGGTATCCACCTCTCCAGCGGCCGCCTCCGGCCGGTCCGACAGCATAGCCCGGTCCCCAGCCGCCCCAGCCACCGCCGCCCCAGCCAGTGTTGTAGTAGCTGCCGCCGTAGCCACCCCCGCCATAATATCCGTCGTAGCCGTCATAACCAACGCAGCCTGACAAAAGCGGGACGAGGAAAAAGGCGCCCATGAGGGCCAGTGTGCGAGATAAACGTCTGATCATTTTGCGTCCCCCGATGCGTTGGGGTCATGCCACTCCATCAGCCCGAAGGCCGCGCCTGCAGGGTCGGCGATAATGGCAATGGTGGTGTTCTGCCGGTCTGGATGGGGCTGTACGAGAATTGTCCCGCCAAGCGTTACGGCTTTCTGGGCCGCAGCATCCACACTGTCCACCTGCGCGAAGTTCATCCAGCGTGCGTGTGCCCCTTCCGGGAGGCGAGCGGGGAGCGGATTAATTGTAGCGCGCGCGAAGGATTGGGATTCCAGCAAATAAGCCGTGCCACGCTTGGCGTCCTGAACTGCTTCGACCGTGTATCCAAACAGCTTCTGGTAAAATCCAGCCGCTGCGTAGGGATTGTTCGTCAGCAGGGCGCTCCAGATCCATGTTCCCTGAGCGGGGGGCGTCTCAACATCCGGTTCATCACCTGCACTGGAGTGCAGTGCGGCGAACAGGCCACCCTGCGGATCTGCCAGGACAGTCTCGTGACCCCGTCCTTCAACCATTTGAGGTTTGAAGAGAATATGGCCGCCCCAGATTTTCGTTGCTTCTGCGGCCGCTTTTACGTCTGACACGGAAATAAACGGGAGCCAAAGCGGGTCCCCATGATGTGCCATGCGCGGAAGCTCGACCAGCCCTGCGACTGGCGCTCCGTTAACCAACGCCTGTGCATACTGTCCTTTTGAGACGGGAACGTCCTGAAAGGTCCAACCCAGAAGCGACCCGTAGAAAGCCTTGGCGCTTTTGAGGTCTGGCGTTGTGAGTTGGGCATAGACAATTTTGCCCGGCAGGAGTTGCGCCTTTGACGGTGCACTGGCGGTCGCAGGTGCATCAGCGGCCTGAAGCGCAGGAGCCGCACCCAGGCACAGACTGCCGGCCAGCAACAGGGACGCGTGACGCAGTCTTTTGCGAGAAATTGAATGGAACGGAGGCAAGGAAAATCTCCTTCAGGGCAGGAGAGAGCCTGCAATGCAGTCTCGGCGTTCAGGCTGAACGCTTGAATGACTGTATTGTTCCATATCGGCCCTTTTGAGGGAGCGTTTTCAGATTAAAGCGAGTTCCGCCAGCTCTCTGCGGAGTTGAGGGGGAAGATCAGCAACCCCATCACTGCCCGCCGACTGGCCGAGATCAGGGGGCGCATCTTTCGGATCCAGATATCGCCATCCCTGAAAGGGACGCATGGTGCGGGGCTGAACGGGGATGATGTCGTCTGAGACTACAATCAGCGTTCCTTCCGTCCCATCCGGGCGACGGCAGGCCTCAAGCCCAATGATGGGCTGACGGCATAGAATCATGCCGTCCATCACGCGATAAAGAGAGCCGCCGTCCAGGACTTCGGCTGCACGCTTGGGCATTGTTCGCGTGGGGACGGCGCCATGACCGTTCACACGCGGGTGCTGCATGCGCTCACGCAGCACTTCGATGGTCGGGCAACCGACGGCCAGCTTGATGATGTTCAGCATGTCGGGTGCCCTTCCGGAAAGTCTGGTGTCAATGTGTTCCCATGGCATTCTGAGCCTGGGCGACGAACTCGTTGATAAAGCGCTTCGTATCCACCGACTGGACGATTTTTACCTTGCGAAGGCCCATGCCCTTGGGTGCAGTCGCATCCGGCCAGACATGCGCGTGTCCGTAATCCATGCCGGGTGCCGTGTTGATGTCCATATAGGCATCGACAGACTTCGTAACCAGATCTGGCTCTACAGCAATTGCAGAGGTCAGTTCATCCCATAGCGGAAGCGGGCCGTAGAACTTTTGAAGGTACTCAGTGACCGGCGTTTTCTTCTCTGCGATGCGGTTCATCAGCTCATGCGTCATCATGACGTCGTTGGAAACATTGCCGACGCATGTGATGGCAGCCCACGGCGCGGTCAGTGTGATGTGGGCTGCTTCCGGATCGCCGATCATGTTGAAGTCTGAGGCAAAGTCCGCATTGCCTGTGATGGACATCATGCTGGAGTCCAGCAGGCCACCCATGAATACAAGCTGCTTGGCCGTAGCGGCAAAGGTGGGGTCCAGACGGATGGCAAGAGCAAGGTTGGTCAAAGGACCTGCCGCGATGATCGTGACCTGGTGCGGGTGATCATGGACGGCCTTGATCAGCACCATCGCCGCGGGGAGCGGATCGACGGCCATGTGTGGTGTGCCTTCGGCCATCTTGCCGAGTGCGGGCTGTGTCTCTGGAGTGTGGTCAATGGAGCCCAGACCACCCCATGCGCCCTTCCAGGGAATGGTGCCGTACTGCTTTTCACGAAGCTTCGTTGCCGCAACGGTGTTGACGAGTGGCATGGTAGCGCCATCCGCTACGGGGATCTGGGTCTGCTTTGCAATTTCCAGGAAACGACGGAGATGTGCGGATTCAGCGTTCTCCCAGTCGTCTCCGATCGTCACGGTCAGAGCCAGAAGATTGACGTTTTCGCGGTTGAGCAGTGGGATGACGGACTGGATGTCTGAGCCGCCCGGGCCGAGATAGTCGTTATCCTGAATGTAATATCCCGGAGCCACAGGGGCAGCGGACGCAATGCCGGTCAGAGCGCAGGCAGCAAGGAGGGCAGAGAGAATGGATCGGCGCATGGTCTCGTCCTGTTAATTAACGCCCGATCATGCCTTCATGTGACCAATCTTGCCAGTAATGCTTCAAGACGAAGTCTTCCTTCGCCCGTTGCCTTTAGAATTCCGCCGTCACGGGTGAGGTAGTTTTCTTCCAGACAAGCCTCAAGCATGAACGGATCGACGCAATCTTCCATCGGTCTACCCGTGCGTTCGGCAAATCTGGCTTCATTGATGCCTTCAGACAACCGCAGTCCCATCAGAAGCGCTTCCCGGCCACGTTCTTCCGAAGACAGAAGGGTTTCGTCCGTACTGCCAGAACCCGTTCTTTCAACGCGGGCCGCCCAGGGTTCGGGGGCACGGTGACGACGGGTTGCGTAAAGCTCTCCATCCAAAGTCAGGCGACCATGTGCGCCGGGGCCGATGCCGATATAATCGGCGTAGCGCCAGTAGGTCAGATTGTGCCGGCTTTCCGCGCCGGGCCGCGCATAGTTGGAAACTTCATAGGGGAGGAGGCCATGCTTTGCGGCCGTATCGCCTGTGAGATCATAAAGGCGCGCAGCATCTTCGGCATCCGGGAGTGTCAGTTCTCCTCGGCGGTGCAGGGCTTCGAACTTCGTGCCGGGTTCGATCGTGAGCTGATAGAGCGACAGATGATCCGCCACCAGATCCAACGCGGTGGACAGTTCATTTTGCCAATCAGCATCGCTCTGGCCGGGGCGGGCGTAGATCAGATCAAACGAAATGCGCGGAAACAGCGTGCGCGCAATTTCGAGAGCACGAATGGCCTGTCCTGAAGAGTGTTCCCGACCGAGCATCTTCAGGGCGTCGTCGCGAAGGCTTTGCACGCCGAGCGAGACGCGGTTTACGCCAGCTTGACGGAAAGCCGCAAATTTTCCGGCTTCGACGCTGGTCGGATTTGCTTCGAGCGTAATTTCCAGATCCGGCTCGGCATCAAAAAGCTGGTGCGCATCTTCGATAAGAGCTGCGACCGTTTCCGGAGCCATCAGGGACGGTGTGCCGCCACCGAAGAAAATGGAGCGGAGTGGACGGCGGCCCAGACGGGCCGCGTCATGCGCCAGTTCACGACGCAAGGCTGCGGCGAAGCGCTTCTGCGGAATTTCATCCCGGACATGGGAGTTGAAGTCACAGTAAGGGCACTTCGCCAGACAGAATGGCCAGTGAATGTAGAGAGAAAGAGGTTCGGTCAAATTGCAATCCGGACGCCAAACTCCACCACGCGATCAGGCGGGATACGGAAGAATTCCGTGGTCGAGGCAGCATTACGCAGGAGAAGCAGGAACAGCCACATCCGCCAGAGCTGCATCTTGGGAACGCGGGAGCGAACCACAAGCTCGTGAGACGTAAAATAAGAGGCCTGAATGGCATCAAACGCCACACCAAGTGCTTTCAGTTCCATCAGGGCACGGGGCAGGTTCGGCATTTCCATGAAGCCGTACCGGACGATCACGCGATTGATGTTCGGGGCCAGTTCCTGAACGATCGTGCGGTGGCCACGCTCAGCCTCTGGCTGATCAAGGTTCTGCACTGTCACGAACATGACGTGCTCATGCAGCACCTTGTTGTGCTTCAGATTATGCAGCAGCGAGTTCGGGACCACGTCCGGATTGGCTGTCAGGAAGACCGCAAGACCTGGCACGCGGATGGTGCGGGACTGCGGCAGGCGAGCCAGGAACGAGGCCATGGGCATGGAGTCCGCCTGCTGCTTGGCAGCAATCAGGCCACGTCCGCGCTTCCAGGTGGTCATGACGATGGTGCTGATAATACCGATGGCGAGTGGGACCCAGCCGCCATCCGGGATCTTCAGGACGTTGGCGGAGAAGAACACCGCATCCACGACAAAGAACAGTCCGAACACGGCGCCGACGGCAGCGGCACTCCACTTGAAGGTGCGGCGGAACACGACCATTGCCAGAACGCAGGTGCACAGGAACGTACCGGTCACGGCGATGCCGTATGCGGCGGCCAGTGCAGCGGAGGACCGGAAAGACAGAACCAGTACCAGTGCGCCGAAACCGAGGATCCAGTTCAGGGACGGCAGGTAAATCTGTGCTTCTTCTGAGGCATTGGTGTGCACAATGCGGGTGCGGGGCAGGTAGCCGAGCTGAATAAGCTGGCGGCAGAGCGAGAAGCTTCCCGAGATACCTGCCTGAGACGCAATGACGGTTGCGAAGGTGGCAAGGATCAGAAGCGGGATCTGCGCCCAGTGTGGCCCGAGATGATAGAACGGGTTGGCCAGTGTTGCCGGATCATGGATCAGCAGAGCCGCCTGGCCGAAATAGTTCAGGGTGAGGGATGGCAGAACGAAAAACAGCCATGCCTTGCGGATCGGGGCCCGGCCAAAATGGCCCATGTCAGCATAAAGTGCTTCTGCACCCGTCACGGACAGCACGACAGATCCCAGCGCGATAAACGACAGGTATCCGTGCAGGACAATGAATTCGAGGGCAAAGGTGGGAGACAGCGCCAGCAGGATGTGCGGGTAAAGCAGAATCCCGCGGACACCGAGAATGGCAAGAACGGTGAACCAGAGCACCATAATCGGCCCGAACGCCTTGCCGATCTTGCCCGTTCCGAGGGCCTGCGCCGCAAAGAGTGCGACGAGAACCACCATCGCGATCGGGATGATGACATGGCTGGCAGAGGGAACGGCGATTTCGATGCCTTCAACGGCAGAAAGCACCGACACGGCCGGCGTAATGATGCTGTCCCCGAAGAAAAGACAGGTGCCTGCAATGCCGACGAGACCGAATAGCCATCGGAATTTCTGGGATTTGCAGACGCGCTGGGCGAGGGACATCAGGGCAATGATGCCGCCTTCACCGTCATGGTCTGCCCGCATGATGAGGATGACGTACTTGAACGTCACGATCAGCATGAGTGCCCAGAAGGTCAGGCTGGCCAGTCCCATGACTTCCCAGGCTGCTGCCGGATGCTTGGCAGATCCTACAATGCCGACGGAAGACTGAAGGGCGTAAAGCGGGCTCGTTCCGATATCGCCATACACGACACCCAGAACAGCCAGAAGCGCCCCAAAGCCGCCGGGCTTCTTGTGGCCATCGGCGCCCTCTGTGTCACCGAGTTCAGAAGTGTTTCCGTCTTTGTGCGCCTGTTCGATGGTCTGAAGGACTTCGCCGCTGTCCACCGGAACCCCGGCGCCGGGGTAAGGAGGGGAAGCGTGATCGCCGTCGTGTTCTGGCATCGGTGGTTCCATTTACGGGCATCGCAGGAAACCATCGCCTCACAGGGATGTGTCGAAGCGTGGTCTATTCCCCCTCATGACAAGATTTCTTACAGGGATGCAAGGTGCGCGTTAGGATCCGGTCATGGGGCGGGAGCCAAAAATGGCACTTCCAACCCTTACAAGGGTGGCGCCTTCGGCAATGGCTGTCTCGAAATCGGCCGACATGCCCATGGATACCACGGGGAGCCCGTGGCGCTGTGCAAGCTGTGTCAGGAAGTGGAAATGTGGAGCGGGATCTTCATCTTCTGGCGGGATACACATCAACCCACGCACCTTCGCTCCAAAGCGCAGCATTGAGGCCTTGATGAACGCGTCCGCTTCATCGCGGGGGATGCCAGATTTCTGTGGCTCGTTTCCTGTGTTGACCTGAATGAGCAACTCCGGAAGGCGGCCTGTCTTCTCTGCAGCCTTTTCCAGCGCATCAGAAAGGGCTGCACGATCCAGAGTCTCGATCACATCTGCGATGCGACAGACATCTACGGCCTTGTTGGTCTGGAGGCCACCGATGATGTGCAGGCGCAGGTCTGGCCAGGTCTCACGAAGCGCTGGAAATTTGGAGGCCGCTTCCTGAACGCGGTTCTCACCAAAGACGCGCTGACCGGCCTTCAAGGCCGCTTCCACGGCATCCTGCGGATGAAATTTGCTAACGGCAACGAGGCCCACATCCGTGGCAGGGCGGTCTGATGTTTCGCATGCCTGAATGATGCGACTACGGATGGCGGAGAGATTTTCTGCAATCTGATCGGACATTGCGGCAGAAGACTCCATTGCGTCCGGCGCCGCAAGATGCGATTTCGGCAGCATGCGAGAGATCAACGCCCGATAATGACACAGAATACGCCCCCTCGCGGCTCCGGCCGTCCGAAGAACCCGTCCGCGTCCCGCCAGGGAGGACGCCGTCCGAAGCCGGGACAGGAGCGCCGCCCCAGTCCGGATCCGACACGTGATCTTGCCTTCGACATTGTCTGCGGTGTGGTTGAACATCGCCGTATGCTCGAAACGACGCTGGACCGTGCCGGGCCGATGGACCCGCGGGATCGTGCTTCTGCGCATCGTCTGGCGGCAACAACGCTGCGGTACATGGGGAGCATGACTGAAATTCTTCAGCCGATGCTGCGCCGTGAACCACCCGAGCCTGTTCGGTGTGCGTTGCTTCTGGGTGTGGCGCAGCTGTTGCATCTGGAAACGCCGCCGCATGCCGCGGTAGGCACGATTGTTGACCTGCTGCGTCGTCGCGGTCTGGCGCCTTTCGCTGGGCTGGCGAATGCTGTGCTTCGGCGTGTGGCGCGTGAAGGGCGCGATCTTCTGGAAGGGCTCGATGACGCCAGACTGGATGTTCCGGCGTGGTTGTGGAGCGCGTGGGGCCATCGCGCACGGTCCATTTCCCGGGGATTGCATCGTGAGGCGCCGCTGGATCTGAGCCTGCGCCCTGGGGCAACGGCGCCTGAAGGCGGCGATGTCCTGCCAACGGGAACTGTGCGTTATCCGGCTGGGACACGGATCGCGACAATGGAAGGCTTCGAAGAGGGGCAGTTATGGGCACAGGATGTGGCTGCTGCCATGCCTGTAAAGCTTATGGGGGATGTCGCCGGGAAGACGGTGATTGACCTTTGTGCGGCCCCAGGAGGCAAGACGGCTCAGCTTTCTGCTGCCGGCGCAGATGTCACGGCCATCGAAAAGGAAGAGTCCCGCGCAGTTCGCTTACGTGAGAACATCACCCGGATGCGCGCAACTGCTGAGACGATTGTTGCAGATGGGTTGAAATGGCGCCCGAAAGCACCGGTTGATGCGGTTCTGCTGGATGCGCCGTGTTCAGCAACAGGGACGTTCCGCCGTCATCCGGATGTGCTGTGGATCAAACGCCCGCGTGATGTCACGGCATTGGCGGAAGGTCAGGACGCGTTTATTGACGCAGCGCGTGACATGCTGAAGCCGGGTGGCATGCTGATGTATGCCGTCTGCTCTCTTCAGGATGAAGAGGGTCCAGATCGCATCGCAGCCGCGCTTGAACGCGGGGGCTGGAAGCATGTGCCGTTCACGGATGAAGAACTGGCGGACATGGCGATTGCCCGGACGCCGGAAGGATTCTTCCGAACACATCCCGGTCTCTGGTGGGATCGGGGCGGAATGGACGGCTTCTTTGCCGCCAGATTAATCCGCGTTTGAGACTTACAAGCCTGCTTGATTTTCAGGCAGGCTTTTTTTTTGCATTCGCTCCGAAAATACCAATATTTTAGAAATAATGTGCAAAATACTTTCTTGCGAAGGTTGCCCGCTCAACCTGCGAGTATTTGCCGCAAAATTGCACCTAAATGCGTAAATGGAGCGCCTTTTGGATCTTTATCAAAGTGTGTATATTTCCTCTAAAGATATGAAAACAAATAGAATAATTTCAACGCACATGCGCTTTTGTAGCGCCAAGTTCTTTTATAAATTTTTTATAAATAGGTTTTCATGATCCAAAATATCTAATTCTAATTTTTTTAAGGAGTATGGTCCGAAAAAAACAAGACAGTAAAACCAGTATTTGCTCTGGGATTTATTCCATTGTTTCTATTGATGTCTGCATGTTCTGGTGGTGGATTCTCGGATTCTTCTAAAAATAATGAAAAATTTTCTCAGACGATTGAGAACATTTCACCGTACGGAAATACAATTCCAGATCGCGCGATGTTCTGATCTGCCAGCATGGCTGGATCTGAGGTTTTTTAGAGCGTCATCTCTTGGGGGATGGCGCTTTATTTTTGTCCAAACCTGAAAGGACCTGATCTGCGGTTGGATACGTCGCTGGCAGGCTGGTGCGGAAATCTCCTTGCTTCCGATTTGGTGATATAGTTATCTAAATCACTAGAACGAAAATGAGGCGTACGAAATGGAGTCCCGGGTAGAGAGATTTGAGGAGGTGTGTTGTGGATGGTGCGTGGAATGAGAGCCAGCCGATCTATCAGCAGCTCCGGGACAGGGTGGTCGGCATGATGCTGGATGGTGCTGTCGCTGAGGGCGATGCGATCCCGTCGGTTCGACAGGTTGCAGCCGAATGTCAGGTGAATCCTTTGACCGTGATGAAGGCGTATCAGCAGCTTTCTGATGAAGGGCTGGTCGAGAAGCGCCGTGGTCTTGGACTGTTCGTGGCGCAGGGTGCGCTGGCGCGTCTCGGTGAGAGCGAACGTCAGAAATTCCTGACGGAACAATGGCCGGAAACGCTACGGACAATCCGTCGTCTTGGTCTCAGCCTGGATGATCTTCTCAAAGAGGGAGATGTCGCATGATCTGTATTGAAGCACAGGGTCTGCGAAAAGTGCATCGCGGCGGCAAAGGTGTTCTGGGCATTGACCTCAGTATTCCATCAGGCCGGATTGTCGGGCTGATCGGACCAAATGGTGCAGGCAAGACGACAGCTCTGAATGCCATTCTGGGCCTTGTCCCCTATGAAGGTTCCCTCAGGGTTCTGGGGCGTGATCCCTGGCGTGAGCGCGAAGCGATGATGCAGGATGTCTGCTTCATTGCCGATGTGGCTTTGCTGCCGCGCTGGATGAAGGTCTGGCAGGTTCTGGACTATGTCGAAGGCGTTCACCCACGGTTTGACCGGAGCCGGGCGGAGCACTTTCTCTCCCGGACTGACATTCAGAAGCGTTCCCGAGTACGGGACTTGTCCAAGGGTATGGTCGCGCAGCTTCATCTGGCGCTGGTCATGGCGATTGATGCCAAGCTGCTGGTGCTTGATGAGCCGACGCTGGGGCTGGACCTGCTGTATCGTCGTGAATTCTACATCACGCTTCTTAATGATTATTTCGACCATGACCGCACCATTCTGGTGACGACCCATCAGGTCGAGGAAATCGAGGATATCCTCACGGATGTGATCCTGATCGGGGATGGTCGCATCACGTTGCAGGACAGCATGGAAAATCTGGCGCAGCGTTTCGTGGAACTGAAACCCAGAGCGGAGACCTCGGACGCTGCCCGACATCTGGGGCCGATCAGTGAAAGGCTCATCATGGGGCAGCCGATCATGCTTTTCGATGGTGTGCCGCACAGTGAACTGGCGACCCTTGGCGAAACACGCCAGCCGCGACTGGCCGATCTGTTTCTGGTGCTGATGGGACAGAACCGTGGGAACAGGAAAGGGGCAGGGGCATGAGCGAATATGGAAAAATGACGTGGCCGCTGAAGCAATACGTCTGGTCTGTCAGGCGAGAGCTTTGGGGAAACCGGTTTTTGATACTCGGCCCCTTGGTAATGGTTTGTCTGCCGTTGGTTCTTCTCTGCTTGCAGCTGCACACGAGCCACCTCAAGGTCATAAAAGGGACGGCAGAAAGTGTTCCACCAATCCTGATGTTCAGGATCACGGCGGAAATGCTGTTTGGGATTGCCAATGTCGCAGCCCTGACGGTGGGGTGCATCTATGCGCTCGGTACGTTCTATAATGAACGTAAGGACCTGTCGGTGCTTTTCTGGAAGTCTCTGCCTGTCTCGGACCGATTGAGCGTAGCGGCCAAGGCGAGTGTTGTGCTTGCGATCGGCCCTCTTTTATCGCTGTTTTTAAGCTGGGTAGCGACGGTCGTTCTTATTGTCGCGACTGCACAGGCATACGGAATTTCTCCGGTGGGTCTGGCAGAACAAGCCAGTGTAGGTCATCTGATAATCGATGATATTGCCTATATCGTGCTGAATACTCTGTGGTGGTTACCGATTTATGCCGTTTTGTTCCTGGTCTCAGCCAGTGTCAGAACGGTGCCTGCGGTGTGGGTTTTAGGGGGACTGGCGGGTCTCTATATTGTGGAAGCCATTGGTCTGCGTACGAACCATATTACGGGCATCATATGGGACCGCTTTTTGCATTTTCCCGGGACCGGTTTCCACGATGCCCAGATGAAGATCATCGCCACCCAGTCTGATGGGTTTGATGTACAGCATACGCCAACAGATAAGATCGTAACCGGACATCTGGACTTTTTAGCCCTGTTTTCGATGCCGTCACTTTGGTGGGGTGTGTTGCTGGCGGCGGTCTGCCTCGTTCTGACAGTCTGGCTGCGTCGCCGGGCAGAGCCTATCTAGGCAAAATGTAAAACCCTCCGTCTGTGTTCCAGACGGAGGGGCTTCGGAGTTCAGTCTCCGGATGATTCAAAAATTTCTTCCAGTGTCTGGGCCATCACGTCTCCATCGAGCGTTTTGCCCAGCCAGATCTCAACGCCAATCAGGCCTTGGTTGACCAGCATTCCCAAGCCATCAAGGGTTGTGCAGCCTTGCGCGTGGGCTTCTTGAAGGAAGCGTGTTTGCGGTGGGTTGGGAATGACGTCCGCAACAATCTGCCCTTTGGTCAGGCTTTGGATGTTCACAGGAGGAATCGCCTCCGGATCACCAAGGCCGATGGATGTGGCATTGATGACGATATCTGTGCCTTCGGGAACGGAAACGTCGCCTTCCCAGGGCTTGGCTTCGGCATCTGCGCTTGAGTTGTCACGCACGAGCGTAGCAATGGTCTCGGCTTTCTTGACGTCACGATTGACGATGGTGAGATGGGCGACGCCGGCCAGTGCCAGTTCAACGGCAATCGCACGTGCAGCTCCACCTGCACCAAGAAGGAGAACGCGTTTTCCAGCTGGATCTGTGATTTCCTTCAAAGAAGCCAGAAACCCCTTGCCGTCCGTGTTATGGCCCGTCAGGCGCCCGTCTTTGATGGCGACGCAATTAACTGCCCCGATCAGTTTTGCTGACTCATCCAAAGCATCGAGATGCTCCAGAACTGCGACCTTATGGGGCAGGGAGCAGTTGAACCCGACCCATTCCATGGCCTTGGCACCTTTGACGGCGGCAGCGAGATTGTCTGCCTTGACGTCACAGTTGATGTAACGCGCGTTCAGTCCTTCATGGATGTATGCGGCTTCGATCATGGCGACAGTCGGATTGTCTGCGCATGGTGTCGAAAATGATCCTGTCAGAATGCTGCGAAAGTTCTGGTCACTCATGCCTTGGCTCTCCTGTGTTGGGGCGTCCCTGACATAGAAAGACATGCTGAACAGATTGGAACCGCCTTTGAGCGGTTCAGGCTATGGATGGCAGAGAAGTGATGAGGAGAGGGGGCTAAGCCGCCAGTGTGATGATCGTCCGCAGGCCGCCTTCGCCACGGTTCTGAAGGCGCACGTCGCCGCCCTGTGCCCGCAGAATTGTCCGGGCGATGGAAAGTCCCAGGCCGGTGCCACCTGTTTCACGATTGCGGCTGGTTTCGATCCGCACAAAAGGTTCGAAAACCCGTTCAAGCTCGCTCTCGGGAAGGCCGGGGCCATTGTCTTCAATGATGATGCGGGCAGTGCGATCTTTTTCTTTCTTTTTTGTCGGTGGAATGAGCGTGACATGCGCACTTCCACCATACTTCAAAGAATTGAGAATGAGATTGTTCAGTGCGCGCTTCAGTGCCACGGACCGTGCCTGAATGCGGACTGGCTGCATCGGCAACTCATAGACAAGCGTATCTGCCTGATCTGGATGGCTCTCGGCTGCTTCATCCATGATGGTTTGCAGCAGGGTGCGCAGATCAAGGAAGACAACCTGCTCACTAGATGCGCTGTCACGACCGAAAGCCAGTGTGGCGGCCACCATGGCTTCCATTTCATCAAGGTCCGCCAGAATTTTGTTGCGGAGTTCGTCATCGTCAATGAATTCGGCGCGCAGCTTCAGTCGTGTGATGGGTGTGCGCAGATCGTGCCCAATGGCCGTGAGCATGAGCGTTCGATCCGAGACGAAACGACGAATCCGCATGGACATCGTGTTAAAGGCAATAGCAGCGCGACGGATCTCTGATGGGCCGTTTTCCGGAAGAACCGTTGAGCTGTTCACGTCCCGGCCAAGCGCTTCGGCAGCGGTGGCCAGTGTTGTGACGGGGGCGATCAGACGACGTGTGGCCCAGAGGATCAAGGCCCCTCCGAAGAGGGACATCATCAGGAACGCAATGATGAATGTCGGCGCTTCGAAAGGGTTGGGCAAGGGCATGACGTAACGGATGACAAGCCAGCACTGACCATCCGGCAACAGCATTGACGTGGAATGTGTACGAAGTTCCTGCCCGGCCCAGACTTCAAGTGGATAAAGGGATGAAGGCAGGAATGATCCGCGCATGAAAGGCGGGATTTCCCGATATCCTTCGCGGCCACCCAGTCCCGGGCCGTACCATCCTTCGGGGGCGCCTTCATGAGGGCGGTCAAAGTTCCGTTCGTCAGGGAAAGGGCCGTGTTCCGGAGCGCCAGATGGATGTTCTTCACCCGGCGGGGCTGCTCCCGGAAGGCCCGGTTCAATCATCCCTCCTGGACCAAACGGAGCCCCGCCCGGACCGAAGCCCGGCGGCGGTGCATGAAATCGCCCCTGAGAGAGCCCCCCGGATGCGAAAAAGGGGAGCGGGATTTTATGGCTATGGATTTCCTGATCCGGCGTCGGAAGCAGCAGAACTGTTGTGTTCGACGGGATGTGCAGGTCGTCTATGGCGTTCTTCCGGTCTTCCGCCTTTGTTTCCGCAATCGTGCGGTAAATGGAAAAGACCTGGATCTGATAGTCATGCATCTGGCTGCGTTCAGCCAGATCAAGGCGGTCAAGCGCGTGGATACCCAGTCCCGCAAGTTCAATAACGCCCAGCCCGACAATCAGAAGCAGGCTGGTGCGGGCGACAAGGGAACTGGGAAAAAAGCGCACGGTCAGACGCGTTCGACTTCTGCTGCAAGGACGTAACCACCACCACGCACGGTTTTGATGACCTGTGCATTTCGGCCGTCATCTTCCAGCTTGCGACGCAGGCGGCTGATGGCGACGTCAATGGCGCGGTCGAACGGTCCAGCCTGACGGCCGCGAAGCAGCTCAAGCAGCATGTCTCGGGTCAGGACGCGGTTGGCGCGTTCCAGCAGCGCGATCAAAAGGTCATATTCGCCACCCGTCAGGGAGATTTCTGCTCCATCCGGGTTGAGCAGACGGCGGCGGACCGGGTCGAGGCACCAGCCGGCAAACATGATCTTGCGGGTGTCTGTGGCCTGGCGCTTTTCGGATGCATCAACCGTCCGGCGCAGCACAGCGCGAATGCGGGCGAGGAGTTCGCGGGGATTGAACGGTTTGGCGACGTAATCATCTGCGCCGAATTCCAGCCCGATAATCCGGTCGGTTTCATCGCTCATGGCTGTCAGCATGATGATGGGGACATTATCCTGGGTGCGCAGCCAGCGTGCGACTTCAAGGCCGCTTTCGCCCGGAAGCATCAGGTCCAGAACCACAAGCTGGTAATGACCATTGGCCCAGGCTTTTCGGGCTTCACGACCATCGCGCGCAGCCGTGACGCGAAAGTGGTTCCGTTCGAGGAACTTGCTCAGAAGCTCCCGGATTTCACGGTCATCATCGACGACCAGAAGATGGGGAAGGGTTTCTGTACCCATGATGATGTTACCTTCCATCGGCTTGTGGCGCGGTTCAGGTCCGCCGCGCCACTTTCGTGCTTACGCCAGCCAGGAGGGAACCGGGAGGTTTTTCGCACGAAGGAACTCAGGGTTGAACAGCTTGGACTGATACCTTGCCCCTCCATCGCACAGGATTGTAACAATCGTATGTCCAGGACCAAGCTTCCTTGCAGTCCGGATAGCTGCTGCAACATTGATGCCTGACGAACCACCTACGGACAGGCCTTCTTCTGCGGTCAGGGCAAAGATCTGCTCCAGCGCTTCCGGGTCTGCAATTCGCTCTGCATCATCAGGTGCGCAGCCCTCAAGGTTGGCTGTGACACGTCCTTGGCCAATGCCTTCCGTGATGGAACCGCCGCTGATGGTCAGATCGTTGGATTTCACCCAGCCATAGAGTGCGGAACCTTCCGGATCAGCCAGCACGATCTTTGGGGCTGTCTTGCCGGCTGCCGCAGCCTGTTCCCGCAGGCCCATTCCGATGCCTGCCAGAGTGCCGCCGGTGCCGCACGCGCAGGTGAAGGCATCAATCTTTCCGCCCGTCTGGTTCCAGATTTCGACGGCTGTCGTGGTGCGATGGCCTTCGCGGTTGGCGGTATTGTCGAACTGGTTAGCCCAGAAAGCACCGGTTTCCTCAGCCAGACGACGCGACACATGAACGTAGTTGCCAGGGTCACGGAAGGGCTTGGCGGGGACCAGTCGCAGGTCTGCGCCGATCATGCGTAGAAAGTCGAGCTTTTCGCGGCTCTGGGTTTCCGGCACGACGATGATCGCCTTGCAGCCCATGGCCTGCGCCACCAGCGTCAGTCCGATGCCAGTATTCCCAGCCGTTCCTTCGACAACGGTTCCGCCGGGCTTGAGAGCGCCAGTGCGGAAAGCATCTTCGATGATGGCAAGTGCTGCACGGTCTTTGACCGATCCGCCGGGGTTCATGAACTCCGCCTTGCCGTAGATGTCACAGCCGGTTTCTTCGGAGGCGCGCTTCAGACGGATGAGCGGCGTTCCGCCAATGGCGGCCGTCATGCTGGAGGAGGTGCTCTGCCACCCTGCTGAAACGGACTGGTGTGGGCTGGTGATGTCAGTCATACGTTCACTCCTGTGCTAACGGAATTATAGACCGCGTTTTGTAGGGATGAGGAAGGCCATGAAGGTACTGACAGCAAAGCAGGCATGGGACGTGCTTGCAAATGAAGCCGACAGCATCCTCGTCGATGTGCGGACACCTGTGGAATGGGCGGAGATTGGCCTGCCCGATTCTTCTGCCCTGCCAAGGCCCGTTGTGTGTCTGACGTGGCAGCCGGGTCTGGAACAGATGTTTCTGGAAGGACTGCTGAATGCCGTGCCTGATCAGAACAGTCGCGTCCTGTTTCTGTGCCGGTCGGGGATGCGCTCCCATAATGCAGCGCTTCTGGCTGAACATGCCGGATATGCGGATGTAAGCAATATTGTCGATGGCTTCGAAGACAAGCATGGCCCCGGCACGGGCTGGCGCGCCGGGGGACTGCCATTCGTTCACATGCCGCTGTCAGGTTCCTGATCGGCGTCATAACGGACTTCAAGGACGACGCACCACGGATAGCGGCTGTCGTAGCTGTGGCCTGAACCATCAGCGATCCGGCCGTTCGCATCCGTGGGAACATGTGTCAGGGACACGGCGTCGTCCACATTGCCGCCAACGATGCTCAGCTCATGACCGAAAGGCTGGTCATTCTGATTGACGGCGGCGACGATGCCGCAATGGGCCGGGAAACCGTAAGACGTAGGCAGCATCGAGAATGTCACGGTCTTGCTACGGCCACGGCCTACGCAGATCAGATCGCCGATCTTCGGAGTGTAGCTTCCCGGATCATGCGCGCTGACACCGCTGGACTGCCCACTGGCGGCCGCATTGATATAGGTCGCGTGGTTAGGCGAATACGGGAAGCGGTCATTCGCGCCGGCGACACGCATGACGTAAGAAATGAATGCTGCCGACCAGGCGTAGCGCCCGTCATGTACGGCTTCGAAGCGTGTGCCGTTCGCATCGGTTTTGCCCGTCCAGCCAGCTTCCGTTTCATACGGGTCCTGGCCGATCCACCAATATTCACCAATGCGCTGCCACAATCCCGGAATGCGTTCCGGTTTCAGGGCAGGATCGGTGGGTTCCGGTCGGTCTTCCGGGTCATCATCCGACACGGGGGCACCGAACATTCGCCATTCACGCAGGGCAATGGCTGCAACGTCCTGACGGTTGAACGGCTCGAAATTACGGGTCGCAAAGTCCGGAACGTGGCTGTTGTAGCCCACCGGACCTGTTGTGCCGTTCGCATACTGTGCGTTGGGAGTCTGGGCCGGATACGGACGGACACTGTTCTGACTGGCGCAGCCGGTCAGTGCGAACAGGGCGGCCGTAGCAGCTGTTCGCCAGAAAATATGCGAGTCTGACACAATCATCCTCATGCTGGCTCGATGAACCTGCATCTTGAACGGCAAGTGCGATGGGGCGTCAAGAGTTGGGGCAGAGCATGGCGTGACTGCTCGCAACCGATGCCGTTATTTTGCGTAGAGTTTTAGCGGGGCGGACTGATCAGGCGCACCCTAATGAGGAAACTCTGACAGAGTGCAAACCCGGGTGCATCGACAGAAGCGTACACCCTCATGTTGAAGGCAAGTCAGGCCCCTGTTTCTGGCAGGGGCCTATCCTCACAGGACTGTCAGGAGGCGGGTTTACTGCCCGTCAGGGAACAGCCCCTTCAGCCCTTCTTCCGAAGCATCACAGCGGCCGCGTTCCGTAATCAGGCCTGTGACCAGACGGGCAGGTGTGACGTCGAATGCCGGGTTGGCGGCCGGGCTGTTATCCGGTGCAATACGGACGCGGCCCGGAGCGCCGTTATCCGTCAGACCCGTCATGAACAGGACTTCGGTCTGGCTACGCTCTTCAATCGGGATTTCCTTCACGCCGTCCCGAACACGCCAGTCGATCGTGGAAGACGGGAGTGCCACCCAGAACGGGATGTTGTTGTCTTTGGCTGCGAGCGCCTTGAGGTAGGTGCCAATCTTGTTGGCCACATCGCCCTGCGCCGTTACGCGGTCCGTTCCAACGATGACCATGTCCACATCGCCAGCCTGCATGTAATGGCCGCCAGCATTGTCCGCGATGACGGTATGCGCGACACCATGGCTGCCGAGTTCCCAGGCTGTGAGTAGGCTGCCCTGATTGCGGGGGCGTGTCTCATCCACCCAGACATGCACCGGGATGCCTTCGTCGTGCGCCATGTAAATGGGGGCCAGTGCTGTTCCCCAGTCTACCGTGGCAATCCAGCCGGCATTGCAGTGCGTGAGAAGATTGACGCGGCCTGTCTTACCCTTGCGCTCCCAGATTTCGCGGATCAGGTCCAGTCCATGGCGGCCGATGGCTTCATTGACCTGCACGTCCTCATCACAGATTGCATCTGCTTCCATATATCCGGCTTCAACGCGCTCTGCTGGCGTGAGCGCGCGCAGACGCGTCACCATGCGTTCAATGGCCCAGCGCAGGTTGATGGCAGTCGGGCGTGTCTCGATCAGATCGGCAGCCGCTTTTTCCAGTGCCGCATCGGATGCGTCGTTCTGCAGGGCAAAAACCAGACCATAGGCCGCAACGGCACCAATCAGCGGAGCACCCCGAACCTGCATGCTGCGGATTGCATGCGCGACAGCGCCGACGTCGCGGAGTTCAAGCACCTCCACTTCCCACGGAAAGCGGGTCTGATCGAAAATGCGGATGCTTTTGGCGTCGTCAGACGGGCGCCAGATGCTGCGATAGGCAATGCCATTGATCTTCATTGGATGCTCCTGGGAGACGCTCCGGCATTCAGGGCGCGGAACAGAAAAGACGTCTTATAGCGCATGTGCGCGATACACTCCGCGAACTCAAGAGTGGAAACCCCCGGGCCGTATTGCGCGTTGGGCGGATATTGCCTTGCGAGTGTTCAGAAACCGGTAGTATGAATTGTATTACGTTTCGTGTCTGGATTCTCTTTCTAGCTGTAGGGAAAGATAATGGCCTCTCTCGTGAACCCCGGAAATACAGCCGTGCGCTCGTCTGACGCTCAGCCACGTCTTTCCACGAAAAACAGGTCTGCCAACATGACGGCACTGGAAAAATACCGTCTGCTACGGGAGAATCGTAAAGTGGTGCGCCGCCAGAAGCTAGAACAGGAAAAGCGCCAGATCTCTTCCTGAGAAGGCCTCTTTCACTCTTCTGTCTCAGGCTGTTAAGCCTCATCCTCGCTCGGCCCCTTGTTTGTCGGGCCGGATCTGGAAAAGGGCTGAGCAGTGTCTCTGCGTGTACTGACGGTTCTGCCGCCGCGTGAACTTTATGCTGAGGGCCACGCTGGCGCGATTTCCCTGCTCGTCAGCCGCGTGGCCCTCTGTGATGATCGGGTTATCGGCAGAGCTGTCTCCGGCGTGCCATTGCCGGGCGGCAAATTTGTTCCCCTGAAGCGTGGCATATGGCCACTCCCTCAACGCCTGAGCTATGCGCTGTCCTGCGTTCGCGCAGCCCGACACTTCCGGCCCGATCTGATCGAGGTTCATAACAGGCCCGATCTGGCCATGGCGCTGTCTCGTGTCGCTCCCGTCCGGCTGATTCTGCACAATGATCCGCGCTCCATGAGGGGCGCCAAAACTGCGAAAGAGAGGTCCCGGCTCGCCGCGAAGGTGCTGGTGTGTGCTGTGTCCCGATGGGTTGCGACGTGTTTTGCAGAAGGCAGCGATATACCGCCACGCGTCGAAATTCAGCCGAACTGCGTGGATCTGTCCGTATTGCCAGCTGAGCGCCCGCGGAAAAAACAGGTTCTGTTCGCGGGACGGGTGGTCGCAGACAAGGGGGTAGATGCTTTTGTCTCGGCCTGGGCAAGTCTTCGGCATCAGTATCCGGACTGGACAGCTGTCATTATGGGCGCTGACAGATTTGGCCCGGATTCACCGGAAACACCGTTTTTGACTCGGCTGCGCCCTCAGGCGGCACAGGCTGATGTTTTGATGACGGGCTATCGGTCCCATCCGGATGTTCTGGAAGCCATGACGGAAGCGGCCATTGTTGTTGTGCCAAGCCGCTGGCCGGAGCCATTTGGCATGACGGCGCTGGAAGCCATGGCGTGCGGGGCGGCTGTGATCGTCTCGCCATTTGGCGCGCTACCGGATGTAGTCGGGGACGCGGCCCTGCTAGCGGCCCCGGATGCTTCCGGAGCGCTAGAGGCGGCGCTGGGTCAACTGATGGATAACCCGGCACTCAGAGCGGAGCTGGGCCGTAAGGGCCGCGAGCGGGCTGCTCTGTTCAGTCTGGAGGCTGCCCGCGCGCGCCTTGTCGCATTGCGTCAGGCAGCCATTGCTTTCAGTCGCGGTTTGGCGGCCCCATGAAGGTCGGGTCGATCGCATCCGGGACGTGACGTGCCAGAATTTCGTCTACGGCCTTCTTTTCCTCGTCGGTCAGAGACCAGCCGAAGACATCCTTCACGCCGGAGACCTGTTCAGGCTTGCGTGCACCCCAGAGTGCGATGACTGGCCCCTGATCCAGAACCCAGCGTACAGCGAAGGCGAGAACGGACTTGTCGCGCTTGGCGGCCAACTCCTTGAAGTCTTCGACCGCAGCGAGATAGCTCTCGGATTTCGGCTTCTGGAACTTCGGATCACCTGAACGCAGGTCATCTTTTGGGAAGCTCGTGTCCTTGTTCATCTTGCCGGAGAGCAGTCCGCGGCAGAGCGCGCCGTAAGCGAGCACCACGGCGTTATTCTTCTTGGCGTATGGGAGAATATCTTTTTCGCAGGTGCGTTCGAACAGGTTCAGCGGGGGCTGAATTGTTGCGAGTGGGGCAACTTCGCGAAAAATATCCATCTGCTCCGGCGAGAAGTTGCTAACGCCGAGCGCCCGGATCTTGCCTTCCTGATGAAGTTTCTGCAGTTCGCGTGCGCTTTCATCGATGGGCGTCTTGTCATCGGGCCAATGGATCTGTTCGAGATCAATCGTCTCGACCCGCAGGCGGCGCAGGGAGTCTTCCACTTCCTTGCGGATGCGGGCAGGGCGGGAGTCACGGAAAACCTTGCGGTCTTCGGGTTTATCATCCGTCCAGTTCAGGCCCAGCTTTGTCGCGACGAAAGCCTTGTTGGGCTTTTCGGCCAGTGCGCGGCCAACAACTTCTTCTGAGTGCCCGAAGCCATAGACGGGTGCCGTGTCGATGAAATTGATGCCGTCATCGAGAGCTGCATGGATGGTGCGAACGCCGTTTTCATCGTCCGGCCCGCCCCACATCCAGCCGCCAATGGCCCAGGTGCCGAGAGCCACGCGGGAAACCGGAGTGTCGATGCCGGGAATGAGAATGGTGTCTGAGGACATGCCTGTCTCCATAAGAAAGGGACTGTTTCAAAAAAGCGCATTCGGATGGAGGTGGTTGCATGGAAAGTCGAAACCCGCCATCCACAATGTCCATGCGCCTGTCTTCTTTTTCCCTGACCCGCCTCGGCCAGTGGCTTGCTGTTCTGCTGCCGCTGACACTCACGCATCTCAGAGGGCTGGCGGAAGCAGACCTCGATATTCTTGCCGTTCTGCTGTTGGTGCAGTCTGCACGAACGCGGCAATGGGACTGGGCAAGAGAGCCCTGGGTCATCGCGACCTTCTGTTGGTGGGGCTGGCAGGTTTTGTGCACAGTCTGGGTCTCGCCCGGGCATGGGGCACTGGGCCAGTCTCTGGCGGCCATCCGCTTTCCGCTGGCTGCCGCAGCGCTGGGCTGCTGGCTGTTGCGCGATGACGTCTGGCGCAGAAGAGCGCTCTGGGTCACGTGTGGATGCGGGCTTTACATTGCATTCCAGATTATGGTTCAGGCGGCGTTCGGGCGAAATCTGTTCGGCGTGCCGCGCTTCCATGATGGCACTCTCACAGGCCCTTACACGCATCCCCGTGCCGCTGCCCCATTGTCACGCCTTATTCTGCCGATGCTGATGCTTGGTTGTACTTTGATCGAGGGGTGGAAAAGTCGTTGGTCCCGCACTCTGGGGCTCTGTGCTGCAACGGTTCTTGCTGTGGCCGTCATGGTCCTCGCGGGGCAGAGAATGCCGTTCGCGCTGTCGCTGTTCGGAATTGGCATCTGCGCGCTTCTGTATCGGCCGATGCGCCCGGCAGCGCTTGTTGCGGCGGCAATGATGCCGCTTCTGATCTTTGCAGCAAGTGCGCTGTCGCCCGGTAGCTTCTCGCATCTCGTTGTGCTTGCCCGGCAGCAGTTGACGCATTTCAGCCAGTCTCCTTACGGCGAGATTTACACGCATGCTGTGGTGATGGCGCAGGAACATCCTTTGCTGGGGCAGGGCTATGACGCCTATCGCCATCACTGTGATGACCCGGCGACGTTCCGCGGTCTGTCGTGGCTTTCCATGGCAACGCCAGAAAAAGGCTGGCGCGATCTTTGTGTTCAGCATCCGCACAATCATTATCTTCAGGCTCTGGTGAATGCCGGCATTCCGGGCCTGATCCTGTTTGTGCTGATGGTGGCCTGCTGGCTCAAGGCGCTCTGGCCGGGACGGCAGGGTTCAGCCATTGCAATCGGTCTTTTTGCTGCGGTCTTTATTCAGGAATGGCCCATCGCGTCCTCTTCGGATTTCATGAATCTGCCGTTGGGTGGATGGGGATTTCTGATGCTCGGTCTGGGGTTGGCCTATCGCAACGGCTTTCAAGACACGGCGCGCGGGCCTATATCGTAAGCAGATTACGGAGGCACCCCCATGTCCAGCACCAGTGATCCGGCACGCGCCGGAACCGTTCCCGTTACTGTTCTGACCGGCTTTCTTGGCGCCGGTAAAACCACCCTGCTTAACCATATCCTGACTGCTGAGCACGGCCGCAAATATGCCGTGGTCGTCAATGAGTTTGGTGAGCTTGGCGTGGACAATGACCTCGTGGTGGATGCCGACGAGGAAGTGTTCGAAATGAACAACGGCTGCATCTGCTGCACTGTGCGCGGCGATCTGATCCGCATTCTAGGTGGCCTGTTGCGTCGTCGTGGCCGTTTTGACGGGATCATTGTCGAGACAACAGGTCTTGCCGATCCGGCGCCTGTCGCCCAGACGTTTTTCGTGGATGAGAACATCCGCGAGAAGGCTCGTCTTGATGCTGTCGTGACAGTTGTTGATGCCTTCAACATCATGCAGACGCTGGAAGAAAGCCCGGAAGCCGTCAGTCAGCTCGCATTTGCGGATGTGATCGTTCTGAACAAGACCGACCTTGCCGATGAAGAACGCCGCAAGGAAATCGTTGCCCGCATTCGCCAGATCAATGCCGTGGCTGAAATTCACGAAGCCCAGCATGGCGGCGTGAAGCTGACAGACATTCTGGACCGTGGTGGCTTTGACCTTCAGCGCGCCCTGTCCACGATGCCGGATTTTCTGGAAAACGATCATCACTCCCATGAAGAGGGCATCGTCAGCATTTCCCTCTCTGTGAAGGAGCTGATTGACCAGCGGCGTTTCCAGGCCTGGATTGGCGCGCTCCTGCAGGAACAGGGTGGTGATATCCTGCGGTCCAAAGGCATTCTGCACTTCAAGGGTGAAGATCAGCGTTTTGCGTTTCAGGCCGTGCACATGATGGCAGATGGTGACTTCATCGGCCCCTACCGTGAGGGAGAAAGCCGGGATTCCCGTCTGGTTTTCATTGGCCGTAATCTGAACCGTCCGCAGCTTCGTCGCGGCTTTGAAAGCTGCATCGCGGAATGACACGGGAAATCATTGAAGATCGCGGCGCAGAACGTCGCTTCGAAAGCCCGATCATCGGCGTTGTGTCGTCACGTGATGGCAAGACTTTGGCTGCTGCCACGGCGGATGGTGAGATCATTCTCATTCCGCGCGACAAGATGAATACGCTTGGTGCCTGGACGGTTCTCTCGGTTCACGAGGGGGCGTTGTGCCTGTCACAGGACAGCCTGCCGGATGCATTTCTGACGGGCGGCGAGGACGGAAAGCTTGTCCGCACATATGCTGATGGCCGGACGGAGGTTCTGAGCGAAGGACGCCGGTGGGTGGACTGTATTGCGTCATCCATCACACATTTCGCTTTTTCGGCTGGCCGGGAGCTTGAAGTCCGGGCGGCTGAAGGCACGACAACGCTCAAGAAGCTGGATCATCCGTCATCTGTGACGGGCATTGTTTTTGATGCCAAGGGCAAGCGCGTTGCGGCCTCGCATTACAACGGTGCGTCTGTCTGGTTCGTGCAGGCCAAGGTCGATACTGTGCGCCCGTTCGAATGGAAAGGCAGCCATATTGGCATTGCCATTCATCCGGGTGGGGAAGCTCTCGTGACGTCCATGCAGGAAAATGATCTGCATGGCTGGCGTCTGGCAGATGGGCACAACATGCGCATGAGCGGCTATCCCAAGCAGGTGCGGTCCATGGCGTTTACGCGCAATGGCCGTTGGCTGGCGACGGCCGGGGCGGATGCCATTGTGCTGTGGCCGTTCTTCGGTGGTGGCCCGATGGGCAAGGCACCGTCCGAGCTTGCCCGTCTTCCGGGGCTGTTTGTCAGCGCTGTTTGCCCCAACCCGAAGGAAGACATCATTGCGGCCGGCTACGAAGACGGGACTGTTCTTCTGGCTGAGATCGGGGGCGGGGACCAGCGTGTGCTGCCTCTCTGCTCAGGCCAGAAAGCTGCCCGTGGCAAGGTGACGTCCGTGTCCTTTACCCCGCAGGGCGGGGCTATCATCTTTGGAACGGAAGATGGAACAGTTGGTGTTGTGGATCTGTCCGCAGCAAGCTGAGTGTCGCTTCAGACCGTCATGAAAAGGAGGCCTTCGGGCCTCCTTTTTTTGCGTTCAGGCTGTGAAAAAGTGGCTCAGCCCCATCCCACGCAGGCCCCGGCGATAGGCGATGGAACTGCGATCTGCCATTACATGCGCCTCAAGGTTGGGGTCAAGAGGCAGGTTTTCCGGCTTCTGCGCCTCAACAATCTGACGGTCTTCTTCAAAGACACGGCGATTGAATTCGTAAACATCCTCAACGGAGCCGGTCGTATCGAAATTCCGGCAGATTGGCGCGAACATGCGTGTCACACGGGCCGAAACCGGCGAGGCTGCATTCATGATGACGAGCCTGCCATCGTTCGGGAAGTGGATTTCCAGCGTTGCCGTGAAGGGCAGGAAAACCCGGAAATGCCGGAGCCATTCGAAGTCCGCAAACTCTTCAACGCCCAGAAGCCCATGTGGAAAGTTGGAAACGTTGCTGCGGTATTCAGCCTCGAAACCCGTTTCCGTCAGCTTGGGTGAATAGGAGGGAACGATCGGGTTCTCAGGGTCTGCAAAAGTCTCGGTGTGGACGAAGGCAAAATGTGCCACGTCAATAAAGCCTTCGACCTGACGTCCTGCGAAGCCCTTGATGTCGATGGACGGGCAAGTGATCTGCTGGAAGGCTGGATCGTCCCAGTGTGGCATCGGTGGGAGATTGATTTCTCCTTCGGGGCGCAGGCATGTCCAGATGAGGCCGAACCGCTCTACAACGGGGTAGGTCTTCAGGTGGAGCTTCGGCGGGATCTTGCTGTCTGGATGCGCAGGGACACGCACGCAACGGCCATCCTGGCCAAACCGGAAACCATGATAGGCACAGGCAATCGTCTCGCCGTTTCCATTCCCCATGCTCAATGGCACACCACGATGAGGGCACAGATCATCGGCAACGACGATATCATCTCCAGAGCGGTAAATGACGAGAGGTGCATCCAGCAGCACCGCCCCGAGCGGGCGCTTCCCGAGTTCACGGGACAGGGCGACCGGGTACCAGGACTTGGCAAGAATCTGCCAGTCTGCGGGTTCGAACGTGCAGTTCCGTGGCAGGTCAACGGATGCAGGAGAGCGGCTGGCGCAGGCTGCGGTCATGGAAGGGTCCCCGCGGGCTGAAAAAGGATCTCGCAAATCATTTCATGGATAGGGTGTTCTCGGATATAGCATAAATATGCTTATAGCGTTCTAATAATGAGATACGAGAGGCTGACTGAATTGCCTCGATTGGCTAAATACGGCACATATGGAACGATATCGGAATGAGGTGCCTTATTCCCAGACTATCTTCTCCGCCTCATTTGCAGACGCTTATCATGTTCCTGGAATATCGCGTCTGGGCTGACAGGCTGACATACGACGCTCTGCTCAAGTTACCGCAGTCGGAGATTGTGAAACCGCGGCAGACAACGTTCAGTACCCTTTTGGGCACGTTGAACCATGTCTATGTCGTCGACGATATTTTCCGCCATCATCTTCAGGGTCAGGATCATGGGTATCGGTCACGTCAGACCGATGAGGTGCCCGATCTCGAAGCGCTCTGGCAGGCCACGCAATCCATGCATCAGTGGTATCTGAATGCCGTCATGCAATGGAGCGTGGATGATTTGAGCTGCCCGATTTCATTCACATATGTTGATGGCCAGCCTGGGGTGATGACCCGTGAACAGATCATTCTTCATGTCGTCAATCACGCCACTTACCACCGGGGATTTGTAGGCGACATGCTCAAGCAGATCCCGGAGAGCTGGCCTTCCAATGACCTGACAGTCTTTCTCCGGGATGAGTATCAGCGGTCTGTGTGACCAAGGTCCTGTTCAGGTGCGATGATATCCCTGACACGCTGTTTGAGCTCTTTCGGGCCAGGAAATCCCCCATCGCGTTTGCGTTCCCAGACGAGCACGTCATCCACATGAATTTCAAAGCGCCCACCGGTATCAGGGATCAGGGCAACTTCCCCGAGAGCTTGCCCGAACGTGGAGAGCAGTTCCTGCGCCATCCACCCAGACCGCAGAAGCCAGTTGCATTGCGTGCAATATCGGATTGAGACGCGCGGTGCTGTGGAGGACATGTCTTTTCTCCTGGGGTGAGGCGTTGAGGAGCATCATTGCACAGCACGGCAACTCTGCCATCTTTCAGATGTGTCTCTAGGCACGACTTGCAACGGTCATAAAGAAACACTTTCCCCCGACAGGAAGAGAACATTATGAAAGTGGATCGTCTTTATTCCCTTTCGTGAGACCCTGCGCCGCATGATGTCGTCTGTCCGCCTGCCTGTTGCACTTCTGATGTGCGCTACTCTTCTTTCTGCCTGTGAAACACCATCCCGGCAGCCATTGCCGGAATCCGCAGTGCCGGATGCCCGTCTGGTTCTGCCGCAGCCTCCAGCCTCAGGGAGTGCCGCGCAGGCGGATGATGACCGTATTTTCCGTGAGACACGCGCCTTGAAAGATACGCCACGCTGGGCGCTTGCACAGAAAGATGCAGATCTGGAAGTGCCGCATCTTGTGCGCGATTTCTCCTGCTCCGTCGGCTATACGCTGGATCTGGCCAAGGCGCCCCATCTGGCGATCGTGCTGAAGCGCATGGAAAATCCCATCATTCATCGGACGTCAGAAGCCAAACATTACTGGCATCGGACACGGCCGTTCGTTGGCACGAATCTGCCAATCTGCACCTCTCCCGAGGGATTGGGTCTGCATTCCTCATATCCATCAGGCCATACGACGGCAGGATATGGCATGGCTCTTCTGCTTGCTCATCTGATGCCTGAACATGCCACCATGCTTCTGCAGCGCGGGCGTGTTTTTGGTGAGAGCCGGATTGTCTGTGGGGCGCACTGGAAATCGGACGTGCAGGCTGGCTTCCTGAATGCATCGTCTGAAATGGATGCGCTTCTTGCGGCTCCGGAATTGCAGGATGATCTTGCCGCCGCTCAGGAAGAACTGCGCGCCATGAAGGCTACGGCCCCTGCACCAGATGCTGCTGACTGTGCTGCAGAAGCAGACGCCGCCGCACATTCCATTTTGTCTGAATGATATAAATCCGGCCAAGAGCAGAAAGCTCCACGGCCGGATTGTTTTTGAGTCTTCGTCACACGGCCACCCTGGGTAGGGTGGCCGTTTTCAGTTTTATGCCTGAAGAGCGGAGACTTCGGTGTTCGGTTGGCCGATGTATGGTCCGCCAGCAACGATCTCTACGGCAAGAAGAGACATGCCGTGTTCTACAGCACTGGATCCAAGATCGAGTTGGGCATCGCCAAGTGTCCAGCGAATGGCAGAGTTCTCTTTGTCAGCCCAACCTGAGAGATCAGTCTCTTCCAGATGAGACGTGATCGTACGTGTACTCTCGGGAGTATACAGGGTGATGTTCCCAACCAGCACGCCCAGGTCACGACGATCATCCACAAACGGGCCAATCGCGTCGGATGGTTTGGCTGCTCTTGAGACAAGGCGCACGCTGCGGACGTTTGATGGCAACGTGAAGATCGCGCGACCATTGCTCTCACGGGACTGACGGATCACTTTACCGGCTGGTGTGATCAAATGCAGGTCCGGGTCTGTCACCACTGCTCTGGCGTCACGGACGTCATCAAAGCCAAGGTTTATCGCGCGCTCGGCAAGAGCGTGATGAACAGGCTCAACCTTGTTGCGGCTGACAGTCAGCGGTGCAGCAGCATCAGCTTCCCATGTGCGGACCGGGCTACTCAGGCTGACGACAGTGCCATCCTGTGTGAAGCCGTCTCGGTTGCCTGTGTTGAGATAGCTCTCGGTCAGCATTCCGTCAGACATAAGGACAGAATGCACATCCGTCTCGATATGGAAGTAATCGTAGGATGTGATGGAGGTATCGTAAATAATGCTGCGGCCATTCACGAGCATACGGGCCGGGACTAGCTCGTGTTGACAAAAGACCTAATCCAGAGCCTTGCTGCGGCGATGTTGAGGAAACTCATGAAGGACAAGGC
>NZ_JOPH01000036.1:0-49505 GCF_002153615.1 Gluconobacter sp. DsW_058 | reverse complement strand
TACCCAATCAACGTAGGAAAAATGGAATCATAAAGGCCGACCCAAAACCAGTGGGTTTTTCGAACCCTCCAGCTCCATGCTCATCGTAACCTCAGCGACAGAATGATGAACAGATTTGACGCTCCAGGTGAACTCGCTCCAATGGCAGCGTCAGAGCAATGATTACATGCGGGATGTATCGAGAAACTACGTCTTGGGACCCGAAATTTGAAAAAAAACCTTTGTAAATTTCTGACGTTTTACGAAATCTGAAGATGTGTTCGTTCAAACAAACCACTTCTTCAGAAATGTTTGGAACCAAGTTGAGTGGTCTGACTAGTTTGAAAGCCTTCGTTAACCTGCTGAGCTGGTGCAAGAAGGACACATCCTTCAGTTTGAAGCTCAAACATTACTATGCGTGTCTTGAGAACATCGATATGATCGCATGGATCAACGCGTTCTGTTTTCCGAAAAAAGAGGGAATTCAGCACAGACAACAAAGGTTTCAGAGGAATTCTGCCGAGTGTCATTGAGGCTTTTCAGAAATGACTGGCTGGAACGGCTTACATATATGCCGTTGTCAGTTTTCATCCCGGTTTGGGTCGTCATATTTTCCCTTGTCTGTCTGGACTGTGTGCCGATGGCGGTGGCTCCATTTGTAGCCCTGTTCCTTATGGGCCTCATCTTCTGGTCTTTTTTTGAATACCTGGGTCATCGTTTTCTTTTCCACCTCGATCTCTCGCATGAGATTGGCAAACGATTTATCTTCCTGATCCACGGCAATCATCATGACGAGCCGGGAGAGAAGCTCCGCAACATGATGCCCCTGTCCGTCAGCCTTCCCCTTGCAGGCTTGCTCTGGGGCTTGGCGCATTTTTTAGGGGGCCATAGCGGCACCACATTTTTCCTCGGCTTTCTCGCGGGCTATATTGTCTACGATCTTGTTCACTACGCCTGTCATCAATATCGACCAAAGCGGGGCATTCTTCGCAAACTGCGTCGTCACCACCTCATTCATCATTACGCTGCACCAGAAAAAAATTTCGCGGTAAGCAACGATGTCTGGGATCGGATTTTCCACACCAAGACCGGGCGCTCTCCCTGATACCAATGCGGATTGGACTTGATACCCGCAATACGGGCCGTGCTGGTGGCACGGGCGTTGCAACATACGCGGCGACTTTAGGAGAAGCCTACAACGAGGCAGGCATTCGCCCGGCGTGGCTGCATGATGACATGGCCACAAACGCAAATGTTCATAACTTTCCCCAGAAAATCAAACGCCTCGTCCGTAGCACTTGGCCCAATAGTTGCGTCCAGCAGACAGGTGACGGCTATATTGGTCACGACCTTTATCGAACAGCCGAAATAAGGGACCGGACGCTTCATAGGCCGATTTCCATAAAAGCTGACGTGCCACCGGATCTGATGCATTGGACCTATCCGGTTCCCTTGCAGTGGCCAGGCATTCCCAATGTGGTGACGATCCACGACATTATTCCACTGCTCCACCCTGAGTTCAGCGACACTCCGGTCAAGCGCCTTCATAGACGTCTGAAATTCTGGTGTGACAATGCTGATGCCATTGTCACGGTTTCAGAAGCGGTCCGGCAGGATCTGATCCGTTTCTTCGGACTACCTCCGGAGAAAATCAGCATGCTGTCTCAATCGGTTTCTTTTCCAACAGACCTCATGGCAGAAGCGCTGATTGTCGAGGCTCCTTGTCCAAAAGACGGTTTTCTTTACTTCGGCACGATTGAACGCCGTAAAAATGTTGGACGACTGATCGAAGCCCATGGTCGCTCTGGAACAACTCGCCCGTTGACCCTGATCGGCGCTTTAGGATTTGGGGGAGCAGAAGAGCTTCATGCCCTCCAGCATCATCCAGCTCCTAAGCGCGTGCAGATCCTACCCTGGTGCAGCCGCCCGGCATTAGTTCGCGCCATCAGAGAAGCACGATGCGTCGCTTTTCCATCTCTGGCTGAAGGGTTTGGTCTGCCCATTCTGGAAGCCATGCTTCTAGGCACCCCCGTTTTGACCAGCCTGGGACATGCAACAGAGGAAATTTCAGGAACGTCAGCGCTTCTTGTAGACAGCACAAACGTAGAAGCATTGGCTGGAGGCATTAAAACGCTCGACCAAGACGATGCATTATGGGCGGCTCTTTCGTCTTCAGGCCGGAAACGTGCACAGGACTTTGCTATTGAACCCTATGCGCTACGCATGAAGAAATTCTACCAAACCCTGCTAGATAGGTGATCGTCCACGATAGAAAACCAATCATCCAAAAGTTATTTTTAAATAGAATTTCGATAAATACTTTTAGATTACTGTATCAGTGAAAGTGCTTGCGCTACGCTCTCTTCCCAGGAAAGGGTGCAGAAGCTTTCTGTCTGTAACTTATGGTCTGTCCTGTCACACCCCGAAGTAGCGTAACGCATAATCGCGTCTAACCACGCCGGCCCGTCCAGAGGATCGAGATAGCTCGCCGCACATCCTCCGACCTCTCGTAAAACTGGAATATCGGAACAAAGCGCAGGCACGCCCAGCGACAGAGCCTCTGCAAGCGGAAGTCCAAAACCTTCGACAAAGGAAGGGAAAAGAAGCCCGGAGCTGCCTTTCAAAAGGGTCTGAACCATCGTGTCAGGCAATGACTGGCACTCAATGACGTGTCCCTTGAGGGCTGGTGCGCGATCTAGAAGATCAAGAATATTCTCGTTCTCCCAGCCACGCTTTCCTACGATTACCAGTACAGGGGCCGAGGATGGTGCCTGTTCAACAAGACGACGCCAAACATTGAGCAAGAGAAGATGGTTCTTACGTGGCTCAATGGTGCCCAAACATACAAAATAGGGTCGTCCTTTGAGCTGATCGCGAATTGATGCGTCCAGTTCCATCGTGCGTGTATGGAGGTGAGGAGCATCGACCCCGTGAAGAACTGCGTGGACTGGAATATCGACTGAGAGTTCCCTCAGATGTCGACAGACCGTTTCCTTCACGTAGTGCGACGGTACAATAATGGAATCAGCATAATGTGCGACTGTCTTGAGACGGATTTCATGCCGCGCGGGCTCTCTCGGGCGAGAATATTCCGGGTAGTCTATCGGAATAAGATCATGAATCATCACCACGCACCGAGCACCTGTCTGCTTGAGAAAGGCACCGACCACTTTAGGGCGTGTCAGATGATGATGTGAAACATTAAGGTATATTGTGCCAGGAGCCATTGCCGCAGGCCGATGCCAGAACAGGCCACGATTAATCGCACCGCATAGGCGCGCGGCCGGCCGGCCGGAACCAGATTGTCCCCACTGAAGTTCCAGGGCCTGTATGAACCGCCGCGCCGTGGCCTGGTCAATCATTCCCATCACACCAATTGGGTGCATGGCACAAAAGCGCGTTTGTTCTGATACATGAGCCAACAGGTATCGCGCATAGGCCAGCTCGACCCGATCAATGCCCGTTGGTACACTCGCTCCCGAACGGGAAAGAAGGCGTGAAATATCAAGAAGAAACGGAGATGTTGCCTGACTTTCCTTCACTCAGGAGCCCCTACTGCGTCCGCAACCTTTTCTGAAAGACGTAAGAGCGGACGGCTCATTCCATGCCAGAATTCATGCCCTTCCTCAGTCGCCCGTGTCTGAAACAGTTGAGGCGAATGTCGTTCAAGTTTTGCCACGACACCCCGCACCAGCTTGGACATCGCTTCGTCTGAGAAAAAGCCACCGGCGACAAGACAGTATTCGACCAGAACGCGCCTGAATGCAGCGAAAAGCTCCATATCCGGCTTTTCTGGCGCCCTCCAGAATGCGTCGAGTGTTCCCTCGTATGTGATGCCGGGAATATTGTAGATGGCCTGCCCCAGCGTAATAACCGGAATACCTTCTGCCAGCGCCAATGTCCCAGTCGTACTATTGATTGTGATAACGCCTTCAGCCTGCTTGACCAGCAAGGCAATGTCACCACCTTCGATAAAGCCTATCCGCCCGAGCACTCCATGACGGCGCCCGGAGCACGCAATAATATGCCGCCAATCGCGCAGACCATTATCCAGTGGATGCTGCTTGATGATCAGCCGCATATTTGCCGGTGCGTGAGCCGCAAAAGAAGAAATGACGTATTCAATCGCCTCCTGCATGCCACTAAAGCCCGAATGGAGACGGACCTGAGCATCAGCATCCAACTGGAGAGGAAAGAGCATATAAGGCGCTTTACAGGCCTCAAGCCTGCTCAGAACTTTCTTCGTACGTTCGGCAACAGCCTTACGACGCGAAAACCGCTTCAGCCAGCCCATTCCCTCAACAAGGGGATGCCAAGGACGATGGTTTGTCCAATGCGGGAAATACCATCTCAAAAGAAGGTCAGCAGTATTATAGGCGATACCTTCCGCTGCGCGCCTTTGAAAAGAGGATGGCACAGAGCTATGAGGGAGCTGGGGAGGAAGCAATTGTGCTTCCACGCGGTAATAGTCGGGATCCCGCGGCAAACGCGAGTGGCCGTTCACGCCCCCAAGTTCAAGCGTCACCCAGTCCGGCCTGAGATACCCTTCTTCAAAGACATGCATCGGAATTTGGAGCTCTTCACAGACCTTCGCCGCGGCCATGTGATGCAGGCGACAGTCTCCGAAAATAACGACATCCGTAATTTCGCGTTGCACAATGAAATTGCGCAGAAAATCAGGCCAGTCTTCAAGGCTTCCCCGATAGTCCACACCACCGGGTAGGCGCCAGAAAAGCTTGTCTCCGCCATTGAAGTTAATTTTGGAAACCTTGTAGCCATCTGCCAGCAGGGCTTCTCCGACGCGCTCAAAAAACGGCCCCATCAATCCCTGTAGAAACAGGAAATGCCGCGTCTTTAGAGGTTTGAGATGTTTCTTGCCGAAGTGGCTATCGCCGGGTGCCTTCATTTCGGCCAGATCCTCATGCGTGTATGCTGTATTCGCCTACGTAGACGGCCTTGCAATCTTCGTAAACGCACAGTGAAAGATGTTGTCCATATTGTTGGGTCTGAAAGTCTCTCAACAAGAACTTCAGGCCCACAGGGTGTTCGGGTGACCGGATCCAAATAAAGCGGATAGAGAATGAGCGCCCCTGCTACAAGCTCTTCCAGTTGTAGATTTCGTCCCCTACGGCCGGTGCTCGGAGCCAGATCGCACGTCAGCCCCCATCCTGCGTAGAATGGATTTCCATAAGTCGTCACCGCACGCTCCCGTAACAACGCTTCGAAGCCTGCAAGCGACGTCATGGTGTGAACTTCGTCTACCTGAGCAATCAAAGAGACCATTGGGCCTCCTCGTGCGATCTCATCTGCATACTGCAGGGCGATATCATCTCTGACTGCACCGGGGCGATGACCGGCATCCACATCCGGGTGAGGACGAAAAACAATGTGCGCATCGGGCATCCGATCACGAACATTACGAAGCAAGGAGAGGTTGTCGCTGACGTCCCCACAGCCCAACCGAATGGATAGATCGTTACTGACCTGCCCCGGCACCAGAATAACCGTCTTCCCGGCAGGACGTGAAAGCAAGGAACCAACGTCAGCCGTACTCCCGTATTTGGAGACATTCCGCACTACGAGTGTGTCAATCAAATGGCGAGCGCGAGCCCGCAGGCTGTCATCGAAAGAAGTCTGCATCAGGATCTTTTCAAGATCACTGGGGCGAGAAGGATCAAAATAGATGCCCGCCCTATCGAGCACGATAGAACAGGGGGGAAGAAGATCACTTCCGAGCCCGACAGACCGCAGAAAGCCATCTTCAACCTGGCAAATGCCCACCCCCTGAGCCTTTGCCTTATTTTTCAGTCCAGACGGGGTACGGCTGGACCAGGCAGCAATTATTCCTTTGCGACGTTGCGCTTCGCTTAAAGCGCCATACATGGAATGCCGAAAAAAGATCCTCTTCCGGCTCACATTGAAAAACTCGCGAATACGCTCGCGTTTCCACCATGCCATGCCAACGCAGACCGCCACATCCCGCGTCCGCTCCCAGGCACGACGGTCGTCAGAAACGATCCTTACCGCTTCGGTTAGATCGATTGACCTGCCATCGAACGGGCTACGCCAAAAAATGGCCCGTGTCAGCCATTCGAGAGCCATTGTTTCGGAAAATACGCCCTCGCCTCCTTCGGGCGACCATATTCTCACTAACCGACCATAAGCGGCACCAAGAAGCGCTACGTCGTCCCGACCCGTTGTCCAGACTTCATCAACCTGTTCAAGCACGCTGTGCGGGTCCACCTGAGACACAACATGGCCGCCTGCGGCTCTGATTGCATCGGCATGATGCCAATGCTGGGAAATAACGACGACTTTCCGTGCATCTACCTGAGCCGTAACATGCTTCCACAAACTCCAGGCAAAAGCCGCGTCTGCTGGCAGCGACAGGAGAGTATTGCGCTCAGCGGAAAGCACTACTGACGGTAACCAGAAAGCTCCCCCAATCTTTGCACGTCGAATGTCATGCAAGATCGATGCAGCAGAATGACGTAGATTTTCGCCAGAGAATGAGGAGATACATCCCAGTTCAACATCCTTGCTCTCGGCCCTTGGCGGTCGCCTGAGCAAGACCGAGTCAATCGTAGAGCCTGTGCTTGATGGATGAAATCTCATAGACATGCTTTCTAACTGAAAGCCTGCTGCATCCGAAAGCCGATTTCGAATTCATGATTTATCTTTTTTCTGCGTCGTTTCTGTGAAGAACTGCCTGTTCTCCCTTTGCTGCACGGTCGTATTTTCGATCTTATTTGACAGATTCATTCGGCCACATCGCAGTGGCTGGCGCGGATACACACTTCATACCCTGTCTATCCTGACTTTTTACGGCGCAACACTTGCGTTGACAGGGGGCTTTTGGGTTGCCTGCGTTCTCACGGACGCATTGTTTCTAGCCCTTGTCATTGCTTCCAACATCAAGTTTCGAGTGTTGGGCGAACCCTTAGTTTTCTCTGACCTGGCGGTCGCTGCCTCATTCCTGCGTTATCCACGCTTTTATCTTGCTGCGATCCCGACTTTTCTGAAGATTATCTTAATACCTGCTGCATTGCTTGTCTTCGGATGCGTCATCGCGTTTTCTTCTACTGCACTTACAGCTCATTTCGCCGGGTTTCTGATACTGCTGATCTCTCTCCTGGGCCTCAGTGCTGGCTGGAAATTTTACTGGCGTTCCAATGTTATGTTGCGGCCTGATCTTGAAGCAGACATCGTGCGATGCGGATTACTTCCGGTATTGCTCATTTACACGCTCAGATGGCGAGCAACACCGTCACCGGCCCCTGCCCAGCCACTGCCCGCACGGGAACCAGATATAGACCCGGCCCCCTTTCTAGTCATCGTACAGTGTGAGTCCTTTGCAGATCCCAAAGATCTAGTTCCCAACTATCCACTTGCTCCCCTCCATAACTTTGAGCGACTGAAGAAAAGTTCCGACCACTATGGGGCGCTCTCCGTCAGCGGTTTCGGCGCATACACAATGCGCACGGAATATGCTGTGCTCTGTGGGCGCAGTGAGGAGGAGCTTGGTTTTCGAGCCTTTGACCCCTTTCTTACAGCTCAAGATGAGCATACCTTTGGGTTACCAAATCGGCTTGCAGCCCTTTATGAAAAACGGCTTTTCGTCCACCCTCACGATCTCAGGTTCTACGGTCGAGATCGCCTGATGCCTGCCTTAGGCTTTACCACACTCGTCGGCCCAGATGATTTTGTACACGCTGAAACAGCCGGTCCCTACATCAGCGACAAGGCAATCGGTGAATACCTTCACGACCGCATCGTGTCGGCTGAAAAGCCGGAACTGATTTACGTCGTGACCATGGAAAATCATGGCCCATGGGACGCAGGCCGCCTGGATGCCCCAGATGCCCTAACGGCCTGGGAACGCCACGCTCAGAATGGTGACGCTTTATTGGGGAGTCTGGACCGTACATTGCGTGACTGTGGGCGCCCCGCACATCTCATATTTTTCGGCGACCACCGCCCTTCAATTCCGGGATACGTTACGCCTTCGAAAATACGGTCAACGCCTTTTATTTCCCTTTCCTATAATACTCATGAAAGTGAGGAACTTTGCAATAATCCAACAATACACCCCTCAGAATTACAAGATATGATTTTAAAAATTCTTGCAAAAGCAGATTAATTATATATAAAATATACAACTTTCTAATACATTTAATTTTCATACCCATGTGGGTGTTTTTTCCGCCATCGCATGGCCGTATCAACAATACTGTCGAGATCGCTAAATCTTGGTGTCCAGCCGGTTTCGTTTCGGAACGTATTAGAATTCGCTATAAGCATTGCAGGGTCTCCTGCACGACGAGGAGCAGCCTCCCATAGGACTTTCTTCCCACTGACCCGCTCTACGCTCTGGATAATTTCCAAATTTGAATACCCACGCCCAGTGCCGATATTGTAAGCCACGCTCCGGCTATCGAGCTGACACAACGCACGGATATGTGCGTCAGCAAGGTCGGTAACGTGAATATAATCGCGAATACAGGAACCGTCCCGAGTAGAATAATCTATCCCAAAAAGCTTAAGCGCAGGACGCCGCCCCAATGCTACATCGATAGTCAACGGAATAAGATGTGTTTCGGGATTATGGTCTTCGCCGGCACGTCCCGCTGGATCAGCCCCAGCAGCATTAAAATATCGGAGTGTCGCACTTCTTAAGCCGTGAATAGCATCTGCCCAATGCAAAACGCGCTCAATGAAAAACTTGCTCTCACCGTAAGGCGATCCAGGCTGCACCGCAGCATTCTCTGGAATAGGCTCCAACCGCTCAGGTCCACCAAAGAGTGAAGCGGTCGAAGAAAAAATAAATTTCTTAACTTTATTGTCGATACAGGCCTGTATGAGATTTAACGAAGTCAGATAATTCTGACGTAAATAATGCAAGGGTTCACGCATGCTGTCTGCGACAACTGAAAGTGCCGCAAAATGCATCACGCCATCCCAAGGTCCTTGCGCAACGATTTTAGCTGTTGCGGAAAAATCCAGAAGATCGACCTGGTGAAAGCCAACACTGTCCGACAGAGCCGCACGATGGCCAGTACTCAGGTTATCAAGAACGACAACATCGTGACCGCCATCGAGCAGAGCAAGAACGACATGACTACCGACAAAACCGGCTCCGCCAACAATCAGGAAACGCATCCAGGCTACCCAGAAATTATGTAAATTACACGATACAAAAATATTCCCCGCTCACAAATACCAGAAATATTTTTTCGAGCACATAAAAATAAACTGCCACCACACTCAAATGAAAAAATAACTAAAAATACCATAAATTAGAAAATTTCTAATATGGGCGGAAATAAGAAAACATATTACAAACAATAATAATTACGAACAAATAACATAGTTTATCGTCAAAAATTTTGACCTGAACCTACTCACCTACAATGCTCACCCGAAAACAATATTTTTTTCAAAAAATTCTTATTGCGAATAATTATCATTTGAATGATAGTCCCGCTTCCTTCATCAAGCCACCGCGTGAGTCCCGTGCCCAGCAATTCCCGAATAACCCCTGCTATTGCCGGTTTGTGCCTTGTTTTCAGCCACGCTCACGCCGCTGACCAGACAACGACAACAACCACGTCAGACAACCATACGAACAGGAAGTCGACATCCACTCCTGCCAAGATGGAGCATATCTCTGTACGGGCACGCAGAATGGCGACCGTGGCGACGTCTGCAACGAAATCGGATACGCCGCTGATCGAGACGGCTCAGTCTGTCACGGTCATTACACGTAATGAGATGGACGTCCGGGGCGTTCTGAACCTCAATCAGGCCGTCCGCTACACAGCCGGCGTCACTGCGGACCAGCGCGGCGGTGCGGTTGGCACGCGTTACGATCTGTTTGCTCTCCGCGGCTTCTCCGTCCCAACGTTTCTGGATGGATTGAAACTTCAGGACAGCCCCACAGGATACGCGGTGGCGCAGACCGATACATCACGTCTGGATCGAGTTGAAATTCTTAAAGGTCCCGCCTCTGCACTCTATGGCCAATCCAGCCCCGGCGGCCTGACGGCCCTCTCCAGCAAACTACCAACCGACCAGCGCTCCTACGGCGGGATCAATACAACGGGAGGCATGTTCGACCTTTATCGCGTCGATGCAGATGTCGGCGGGTATGCAACAGACAATGGGTTTGTTCGGTATCGGCTCTACGGCACCGTTAACGGGCAACACACACAGCTAACCCGCACAGGAAGCCGCCGCTTTTCCATCAGCCCTGCGGTGACCTTCGGCGGGAATGGGCCAACAACTCTCACGTTGCTTGGAAATTACCAGTACGACCCTGAGAACGGGACTTATGGTGGCGTCCCATTGGTAGGCTCGCTCAAGCGGGCGCCATACGGCTATCTGCCCAGAAACTTCTATGACGGTGATTCATCCTTCGAAAAATACAATCGTCGCCAAGGGGCCATCACCTACATCTTCAATCATACATTCAATAATGACTGGAGCTTCACGTCTCGCGGCCGTTATGACGATGTGAAGACCCAATACCGCAGCGTCTATGACATGGGGTATTATGTCAGCGACGATACGCTGGCCCGCTCAGCAATCGAGACATACGAACGCACCCACAACCTGGCGTTTGATAGCCAGTTCAAAGGCAAAGTCCGGACAGGCCCGCTGCACCACACGCTGATGTTCGGCTTTGATTACATGCAGCAGAGCGCCACAGAAGTCGGATTTTATGGCGCAGCGCCTGACCTGAACGTCTTTCATCCGAACTACAAAATGGCCATTGATCCAATGTCTCCATGGGTCAACTATCGGACGGACTCCCATCAGGTGGGCGCTTATGGGCAGGATGAGATCCGCTGGGACCGCCTGATCCTGACGGGCAGCATCCGCAACGACTGGTATCGCTCCCATCAGGTTGAGTCTAACTACAATTCAGACAGCCGTCAGAGCCCCAGCCAGATTACCTGGCGCGCCTCCGGCCTCTATCATTTTGATTTCGGCCTTGCGCCGTACATCAGCTATTCCACATCTTTCCAACCACAGTCCGGCGCCGTGTCCAGCGATGGCGGAAAGACCATGCATCAGGCTGCCCCGTCTCTCGGCAAACAGCTTGAAGGCGGTGTGAAATATCAGGTTCCGGGAACCAGCATCCTGCTGACTGCAACCGGTTTTCACATCGAACAAACCAACGTTCTGGTTGCCGTTGGGAATACGGGTTACAGCACCGCCAGTGGTCTGGTTCATTCAGATGGTTTCGAGTTCGAAGCACATGCTGAGCCATATAAGAACCTGATGGTCACAGCATCCGTCAGCTTCCAGAAAGTCCGTGACGATTCAACCGGCAAGCCCCTGATGCAATCGGGCAAAGGGAATTCCTCCCTGTTTGTTTTCTACACGATGCCATCCGGCCCTCTGAAGGGCTTCGGCTTTGGCGGCGGTATGCGATATTCTGCCAAGACCTATGGTGGCGAAGCATCCTATGGCAGCGTCTGGATTCCGCAGTATGCGCTCTTTGACGGTTCCATCCGCTACGATCTCAACAACCTGTCCCACAGACTGCATGGCTGGACAGTTGCGGCCAGTGTCCGCAACCTGTTTGATAAGAACTATGTGGCGAACTGCCTTGCTTACGCCTCTTACAATCAGGAATTCTGCTATTATGGCGAACGCCGCAACGCACAGGCGAGCGTTGGCTACACCTGGTAAGTCCGGTCCGGCGCGCCAGCATCTGACATTGCGTTTACTGGCGGCATTGCCCGGCGGATACGCATTGTCAGCGCTTGGAGGGATCTGCCTGAGCCTCTGGCTCTCCCTCTCCCGCGCAGATTGCGCTATGGCCGGCATCCTTGTCGGCCTGCTGGTCTGGCCGGTTACGTTCATGGCCTGCTTTGGCGTTGCCGATGGTCGCAAAGCTTTTGGCGTCACGCTGCTTGCGACACTCCTTACGGGAGGACTGGCTCTTTTAGAGGGCTGGAGGCCGTGAAAAGTAATTTTCGCGCTTCCATGGCCTGGCTGCACACAGGCCTTGGGCTGATAACAGGATGGGTTCTTTTCGCAATTGCCCTGTCTGGAACGCTGAGTGTGTTCCGGCAGGAAATCAGCGTCTGGATGCGGCCAGAACTGAGCGCCACCAGTATCTCCCCCATTGAAGCAAGCGCTCACGCCGTAGAGTGGCTCACACAGAATGCCCCGACATCTCCGGCCTGGTATCTGAATGCACCGACACAGCAGGAGCCATTCACGCTAGGGGTCTGGTCTGACCCCAAAGGCGTGTATTTGCAAAAAGCACTCAGCCCGCAAACCGGCAGCCCTGACGGTATTCGACAAACCTTTGGCGGGGAGTTTTTCTACCGCTTCCATTTCGAGCTTCAACTCCCTTACCCGTTTGGGCGCCTGATCGCCGCCATCGCCGCGCTGGCCCTTGTCGTCGGCCTGATTTCCGGCGTCATTATTCACCGCAGGATCTTCGCGGATTTCTTCACATTCCGCCCTGGGAAGGGGCAAAGAAGCTGGCTGGACGCTCACAATCTTCTAGGCGTTCTGGCTCTACCATTTCACCTTATGATCTCCTTCACAGGCGCCGTTACGCTCGGAACCCTGCTTCTTCCGTGGAGCACGCAGGCCGTTTACAAACATGACCTGATGGCCACGTACACAGACCTGAATCCAGCCCTCGATGCCCGTCCGCCCAGCGGCCATCCGGGCCATCTCGCGCCCATCCTTCCCGTTCTTCAGGATGCGGAAAAACGCATCGGTGAAGCCGGCATCGCACAGATCTATATCTTCAACCCGACCGATCAGGCGTCAGTCATCACCATCACATCAGGCAACACGAACACCGTCAGCACGACATCCCACACCCTGAATTTTGACGGCACGAACGGCCATCTTCTCAGCGAGCATGTGGAAAAACGGCCGCTCATTGGTGCTTACACATTCCTTTATGGTCTTCACGTCGCACGCTTTGCGCCAAGTGTGACGCGGTGGCTTTATTTTGTATGCGGGCTGATGCTGACTGCTGTCATCGGAAGCGGAATGCGCCTCTGGACAATCAAACGCCTGAGAAGCAACCCTCATCTCGGACACGTGCTGACAGAACGCCTGAATGTCGGGGTTCTGGCCGGGCTTTCGCTGGCGTTTGCATCCTATTTCCTTGCAAACCGTATCCTCCCGGCTGGCCTTCCAGGACGGGAAGATCATGAAATTCAGTGTGTTTTCATCATCTGGGCTCTCGCCCTGATTTTCGCCCTGTTCCGCAAATCAGAAGCAGCCTGGACCGAACTTCTGGCTGCCTGCGCCTTGGCATGTCTGGCCGTAGCGGCATTGGGGGCGCCATGGCGTGATAGTGTCAGCGCCGCGACAAGTGTAACGGCGGCACTTTTTGCCGGATCGTTCGCCTATGCCGCCATCAATACCTATCGCAAGAAAAGACTTTCCCCATGATGGGGGCGACGCTGCTGTGTGGGCAGATTTCCATCCTGTTGATGGCGGCGGGCTCTGCTCGTGGCAGCGGCATTTTCTTCAAAAAAGCCACGTCGGCGTCCTATCTGCTCGGCCTAAGACTGACAGGCTTCGCACTGTTGGGTTTAAGCCTGATGCTTCAGCTCCATGGATCGCAAACGCCCATCATTGATGTCATCACATGGCTTGGCCTGCTCAGTGTAGAAATGTTGCTGGCAGCCCTGCTCTGCACGACATTGAACGCCAAGAAAAATCCGCCACGCCGGAAATAGCTTTAACGACTACAGACATCTCGCAGCGACTGCCCCTGCTCTTTTGAGAAAAGAGCCAGTTTGGGCGTCCCGATCCTTTGGGAAAGATAGATGCCGGTATGGCCGGACACGAGATAGGCGATGAAACAACCAGTCGCGTAATAAATCACATCGGTCGCGCCGAAGAGCTCCACCGCCATGAATGTACAGGCGAGAGGTGTATTGGCCGCCCCGGCAAACACGGCCACGAACCCCACCCCTGCCAGAAGATCAACCGGCACACCCAGCAGAGGGGACAATGCGTTGCCCAAACCCGCCCCGATAAAGAAAAGGGGCGTCACTTCGCCGCCTTTGAAGCCGGTTGCCAATGCGACAAGAGTGAAGACCAATTTCCAGAGCCAGCTCCAGGGATAATATCCAGCCCCAAAGAAGTTCAGAATGCTCGCCCCGCCCTCCACATGTGAGACAGTGCCGAGGCCAAGATAATCTCGCGTTCCGAGTATCCAGACCAGCAGCAACGTCAGCACCCCACCAATTGCAGGCCGTATCCAGGCTGATGGACAAAGGCGCTGGAAAACGCCTGCAAGGCGATGAACACCGTCCGCAAATGCCCGGCTTGCCAGACCGAAACACACGGCAGCAAAACCGACCTTCACCAGCAAAACGGCGTTGACGTGAAACATGGAACCGTCTGCCGCGGCGATCCCCCGAAAGCCGATATGATAAACGGCATGATGGATACCCCATGCATGACACGTCCAGTCTGCGACAATCGAGGCCACCGCGACCGGCAGCAGAGCTGCATAATCAAGCCGGCCGAGCGTCAGAACTTCCAGTCCGAAAACAGCCCCTGCAACAGGCGTTCCGAAAACGGCACCAAAACCTGCGGCAATCCCCGCCATGAGCAACAGGCGCATGTCCTGCACGTGCAGCCGGAACAGGCGCCCAATCGCAGCGGCAAAGCTTCCTCCGATCTGAACGGCCGTTCCTTCCCGACCAACCGATGCGCCGAAAAGATGACTGACAACCGTTCCAAACAAAACCAAAGGCGCCATGCGGAAAGGGACGCCTCCACCCGGCTTATGAATTTCATCAATAATCAGGTTATTGCCGGCGGCTGATTTCCCGCCAAACCACTGATACAACAGCGCAACGCCCACTCCGGCCAGCGGAAGGCCAAAGATCAGCCAAGGGGCCTCAAACCGTATGTCCGTGGCCTGGTCCAACAACCAGAGAAACAGGGCACAAACAGATCCGACACTTCCGCCCAGCAGCAGAAGCAGAAAGCCCCATCGCAATGTCGTCACAGCCACGCGGGGAAAATTATGGAAAGCAGGCATCGGACGCAATTCTCCTGTCATGCTTCTGAAGAAGCGAGTTTGACAGGAATCATCAGCATCTCGCGGAGGAGAGCGGTTCGACCAGTATGGTCAGGCAGAATCCATTGCCGTTGTCGAAATGCTAGCGTTCAAAGCCAGCGCTGTCATCCTCGCAATACAAAAAAAACGGCCCTCCCAGTTTCCGGGAAGAGCCGTCCTTCTCTCAAATGCATATCGCCGCCAGATCAGAACCCTACAGAGATGTTCCCTGTCACACTGAAGCGCGGATAAAGATAATAGGTCGGCGTTCCGCTGGCACTGATCGTACTGCCGTAAACACCCTTGGCTGCCTTGGCATTGGACACGAGGCTGTAGGCGCCAGTCCGGACGAAATCGCCGCCCAGATTGCTGAAATTCAGCTGGAATTTCGGTGCCTTGAACCGGCCGTAGGAGTTGAAGCGATAACCCAGTGACAGATTGTCCGTCAGATACCCTGGGATTTTCTCGTCGTTCATAAACGTCGAATACTGGGACGATACGTAGCTGACGCTGCCATTCGCAAAGAAATGACCATCATCATATGTCAGGCCCGCACTCGCATGCACATGCGGAGACTGAACGGCCGTCTTGCCTTTGGTCGGCAGCAGATCACTGACCGTCTGACCATTCAGGGTGCCCGTCGTGAGGATATTGGAATCCATCGTGGCGTTCAGATACTCGACGGAAACATATGGGCTGAGATGGTGCCACGGATGTGCTGAGATCATGAAGTCCACACCACGTGCGGTCTGGTTACCCGCATTAATGGTGGAACTGATGGCCTGATTGTTGATGTAAACGCTCGTGGACAGCAGACGGTTGGTAATGGAGTAGTTGAACAGCTCCAGATCCGTCATGAAGTAATCGTTATCAAAGCGCCAGCCGAGTTCTTCCTTGATCGAATACTGCGGCTTCGGGTTGTACGGATTGCCAACATAGCCACCCGTCTGTGCATCATAGACCTGCCCCAGCGATCCCGGATCTGGCATGCGGAAGTCGCCTTCGGCATTCACATAGATCAGATTATGCTGATCAATCCGATAGCTGATGCCAACCTGCGGCAGAGGCACAACCTGGTTCTGCTCGGTGCGCGGCGTTGAGGATGCGCCATTGACCGTCCAGCGATTGATCATGGCAACCTTGATGCCGCCATTCAGCGTCAGGCGATCATGCAGGAACTTGGCCGTATTCTGGAAGAACAGCGAATGGATCTTCCACCCGGCATCCCCCTGGTACGGCATATAGCGCGTTCCATTCACGTACAGCCCCTTGGAGGTGTTGTACGGGAAGTACTGGCTGCCATTGGTCTGCAACACGGAATACATGTTGTTGACCTGATTATCCTGATAATCGAACCAGTATCCCAGCTCCATATGATCCCAGCTAACCGGATCATAGTTCAGCTTCGCCACCGTCCCAGCGTGTGGACGATAAACGCTGTAGTAGGAGGCTGAAGGCACACTGCCGGAAATGGGCGTTCCGCCCTGACCAATGGTCGCGTTACGACCCGACCCGCTGAAGAGGCTTCCGTTATAGGTATAGCCACCGTTGTAAACGTAATATGGCTTGAAATCGAAAGAGAATTTCGCCGGCAGATGAATGTGGACAGGCAGCGTTACGAAGACCTGATCCCACATATTGCCATTCAGCATCCCGTATTTTGACGGGTTCGACGGATCATAGCTGGACGAGTAATTATACGTCCCGATCCCGTCTTTCTTGTCATAGAACTGCTTTGCCGTCGGCTTGAGCGGCTCCATCGTGAACTGGTGGTTCCATGAGACAAAGAGGTTGACGGAAGAGCCATCCTCAAAGTCCTTCGCGGCACCAAAATCGAGATGACGACGCTCGTTCGTCCCTGGCCCATTCCAGTTCCGAGCATGTGTATGGGAGAAGGACGCAAACGTGCGGATGCCGGAATTGCCGATGTCACCGCTCTCAACACGGAGGAACTCACGGGACATGTTGTTTGTGCCGTACGAGAAATCCATCAGGCCGCCGAACTTATGAGACGGCGTCATGGTCTGGGAGTCCATGATACCAGCGGCCGCGGACGTTACCGGCAGATCAATGGCAGACGATCCCGGCGTAACGGAGATCATGTTGACGTTTTCAGTGTCAACGTTCTGATTCAGGTAATACGCGGTCGCGACAGGCACACCATTCAACAGAATGCCCATGTCTGAATCGGTCAGGCTTCGGCTGTTGATCTTGCCACCAAGAATACCCGAGCTATCGACAGTAGAAACCGTGACGCTGGGCAGGTTCTTGATCATGTCCAGCGCCGTACTGGCCGGGCTCTGCATCTCGATATACTGGCGCGTAACGGTCTGAACCGAGTGCGATGCCATTTCGTGGCGCATCATGCCGCCGCCACCATTCAGCGCCTGACGGGAAACACGGACAGAAATTGCTTCCGCGTCCTTGGCATCAACAGCCGTGCGATGATGAGCAGGTGCCACATGAGGATGAACTGGCGCAGCATGCTTACCCCGAGCCTGCGAGACCGCAGCATAGGCTGCTGCATCACAAAATACTCCGGCCAGCACAGTGGCTGTCAGCAGTGTGAGACGTCTGGCACCAAAATTCATCTTCACGCGATCCTAAGATGTGTCGTTTTGCGGCAGAAAATATTCAGAACGTCGATCAAAGCAAGTCAGGCGAAGAACTTACCAATCCTATATTTTGAATTTTATTCTGGTTTTTTATCGTATGTGTCTTTTAAATCACACATATAGACAATATATATTTTGATATAATTTATTTATACAACAGTAAATTATCAAATATTCCAATATATACTTTAAAATATTACTGTACCTATAAATGGCATCAATCCGTTGCCTATAATAGAACATCTGTCGGAGATGAATATTTCTTTTCGACATCTTTCCTGTATGGTGTCCTCATTATGAGAGCGGAACGACGGTAGAAATACATGAAACTTATCTCTTTTGTGCAACAAATCATGCCACACGCCCTTTCCTTGGGCTGCCTGGCCTCACTCGCACTCACAACAGCGCCGGCCAAAGCCAAAGAACAGCCTTGGGATATCCGCGCCGTCGTACTCACCACATACGAAATTGGTGAAGATACCGGAGACCGGGCAGGAGAATTCCAGCCCTGGATCGAAGGAGAGCATCTCACAGAGAAGGTTCCGTTCCCGCTCGGCATTCATCCAATCTACACGGATGCGCAACATCATCTGTTGGTCGTCGTAACGGGAACACCGATTGCTCCGGCAACGACATCCGTCATGGCCCTCGCAACGGACCCGAGATTCGATCTGCGCCATGCTTACTGGATGGTGGATGGTATTTCCGGCTTTGATCCCACCGTCGCGTCCGTCGGTTCAGTTTCAATCGCGGACTATGTGGTTGGAGACATCACGCGTTACATCGACAAGCGGGAAGCACCGAAAGAATGGCCATACGGCTATTTCATGATCACCGCTCAGAAGCCCAATCAATACGCTCTGTCGGGCGGGGATGCGCCCGATGGCAGCATTCAGCACAATAACGCATTTCAGTTAAATCCGTCTCTGGTGCACTGGGCCTATGACCTGACCCAGACCGTCACACTGTCTGATCCTCCGCAACTCGAAGCCCAGCGCAAGCTCTACAAACCAACCGACATCGCTGCTGGACGCCCAGTTGTCGTGACGGGCGGAGACTTCGGCTCAGATACCTTCTGGCATGGCAAGATTATGACCGGCTTTGCTCGGGACTGGGTACATCTTCTCACACAGGGCAAGAGCCATTTTGTGTCCAGTGACATGGAAGATTCTGGCATCCTCGAAGCCCTGACACGCCTTGGGCAGGCCGGGCGCGTGGACAGCAGCCGCGTTCTAGTTCTGCGTAGCGCCTCAAATTACACTGAGCAGCCTCACGGCATGACAGCCGTCCAATCCATGAACAGCGGCTATGACGGAGAAAAAATTGCCTTGGATAATGGATACCGTGTGGGCTCCCGCATCATTCATGAACTCCTGCAACACTGGGACAAATTCGGCACCCAAACGCCCTGAAGAAGCCTCGCCTTCTGTTGCTGGCATAATATTGCGAAGTCTTGCTGGAGGGTTCATACAGCATGTCAGACTCTCTTTTCCGTGAAAGAGCCTGACATGGAAGCGCCTATCCGCTTCAGCCGCCGACCGGACATGTTTATCGACTGATCGTGCCCCCTTCGACGGCTCCTGCAAGGTGCTTCGCGGCCAGACGGGGGATCACACATGAGCCGAGAAACCAGCGCCACTCTTTTTCTTGAAAAACAGGGCGTACCGTTCAGTCTGCATGACTACGAATACAATCCGAATGGCGGTCTGATCGGTATGCAGGCGGCCGATGCCATCGGCGCTGATCCAGGCAGTGTGCTCAAAACCCTCGTTGTCGAAATCGACAAGAAACAGCCAGCCTGTGTCGTGGCCCCTGCTCATCAGAAGCTGAATTTGAAGAAGGTCGCAGCCTTATTCGGCGGCCGGAACGCCAGAATGATGAATCCGGAAAAGGCCCACGAACTGACAGGCTATCAATCCGGCGGCACAAGCCCCTTCGGCCAGACCACAGCTATTCCAGTGGTCCTGTCTCAGGACGCCATGGGACAGGAAGCCGTCTACATCAACGCTGGCCATCAAGGGTTCGTGGTGCGTATTTCCCCCGCGGACGCTCAGCGTATCACCGATGCCAAGGTGGCCGATGTTGCCGCAGACTGAGAAGGCCTTCTCAACGCAAACAAACGCCGCCATCACAAAATTTTCCCTGTCGCGTCACTTGTCGGCTGAGCAGAAGGATCTTTTAAACGACGTCCTCTCTTTCTGTTCCGCGCATCTGTCAGATCAGAGCGCGCTCCTCATCATTGAAGGCGCTGCCGGCACAGGGAAGAGCGTTGTCCTCAATGCAATTTTCAACGCAATTCAGACACGGGCACGCTCAAAGAACCCAGATGATCCCATGACGGGCACCCGCAACATGCTGCTGGTCAATCATCCGGAAATACTGAAGCTTTACCGTAATGTCGCTGCGGAGACGCCAACTCTTCGCAAGGCTGATTTCGACAGACCTACGACGTTCATCAACCGCCTGCACAAAACCAATCAGACGGCAGACATTGTTCTGGTCGATGAAGCCCACCTGCTTCTCACCCGGGCTGACCGATACAATCATTTCCAGCAACAAAACCATCTCGAAGAAATTCTGGCGTTGGCCCGCGTGGTCGTTGTGGTGTTTGACCCGTTACAGGTGCTGAAATTCAAGAGTCACTGGTCTGCGGATCTGCTTGATCGTTTCAAAACGGGTCGGGCAACCAAGACCCTGCACTTAACCAGGCAATTTCGGGTCGAAGCGGGTCCAGAAGTCCGGCATTGGCTGGACCAACTTGCAGCGGGACACGTGGGAAAGCGCCCTCAAGACCCAGACTTTGATCTGCGCGTTTATGACGACTGCGCCCAGCTTTACGATGACCTGAAAGAGCGGAATAACGAAGTCGGCCTATGCCGACTGCTCTCAACTTACGACTACCCTTATCGGCTGGATGGAGAAGACCACTTCATCGAGGAAGGACGTTTCCATCTGCGATGGGATCGCTCAAAACCCGATGAAAAGCTTCCTTGGGCCGAACGCCCCGATACGATCGACGAAGTCGGCTCGGTCTATACAATTCAGGGCTTTGACCTGAACTACGCTGGCGTCATTCTAGGCCCTTCCCTGTCGTATGATGCTCAGACTGACAGTATCTGCGTCGATCCAGCCCACTACGAAGACAGTGCTGCCTTTCAGGGACAGAGCGGAATTGTTGCTCCCCAGATGGCGAAAGAACGCATCATTCTGAATGCGCTGAATGTCCTGCTCACCCGTGGGATGAAAGGTCTTTACCTTTACGCGCATGACCCCGCGCTTCGAGAGCGACTACGCAACAGCTAGGGCCAGCCTGCTGCAGGATTACTTTCCAGCCCAGAACTTTAACGCTCAACTTAACTTGAATTGTTACCCGCACAGCGTTCTGATCCAGTGCGGCAAGGAGATTGGTTCATGACACTTCGCTATCCAGCCCTTCTTGCCGCACTCGTTGGCGCCCCATTAATTGCTTCCACTGCCCATGCTGCGGAAACAACAGACAAAGGTTTCACCGCGTCCGGAAACGTCGAAATCATCGGGCGCTTTACCGATGCGCAGCCCTCCGGCATTGCCGCACTGCCAGATGGCCGGCTCGTCCTTGGCTTTCCCCGGAGCGTCAAAGACCATTCCGGGCCACGTCTCGCCACATATGCTGACGGCCACCTGACGCCGTTCCCAAGTGCCGAAACACAACAGAATTTCGTGTCCCCTCTCGGCATGACCGTTGATGCAAAAGGGCACTTCTGGGTGCTCGATGAAGGAATGCTGGCAGGCAAAGGAACGATCACAGGCGCGCAAAAGCTGTTTGAAATCGATCCTACGACCAACAAGGTTCTGAACGTTCTGACCCTGTCGGCGCCAGCTCTTTTGCCAGACAGTCACGTCAATGACGTTCGGATTGACCTGACACATGGAAAGTCTGGAACTGCGTTTATTACCGACACTTCAACGGGTACTCATCCGGCGCTGATCGTCGTGGACCTTGCTTCCGGGCACCAGCGCCGCATTCTGGCCAATACGAAACCCGTCATGCCCGAGAACGGTTTTGTCGCTGTCATGGATGGCAGAGCAGCCCGATACAATCCAACCAAAGCTGAAATGCCCCAAGGGGGCGCCAATGGTATTGGCCTCAGCCCAGACCAGCAAACGCTCTATTGGCAACCGCAGACAAGCCGTCGCCTCTATGCGGCGCCCACGTCAATTCTGTCTGACTGGAAAGCCACAGAAAAGCGCATCGAAGCCTCCGTCCTCGATGAAGGAGAAAGCGGGATGGGAGACGGCATGGCAACCGGATCTGACGGCTCTCTCTACATTACCGATGACGAACGCCACGCAATCCTGAAGCATGCCCCCGATGGCACATTGTCAGTCGTGGCCCATGATCCGCGTATGATTGAACCAGATGGCCTGACCTACGGAAAAGACGGCCTGTACTGCACAATCGGACAATGGGCGCGGTTGCCAGACTTCCACAATGGAAAAGACATGCAGGAATTACCGTATATTGTCGTAAAAATCACTTTGCCTAAGTAACTCTTAATCCCGGGGCCGCATCCAAATGAAACACTGGGCTCTGCGGCAACGGCCTACTCGTTTTCCGGAAGCATAATGCGCTGGGACAGCTATTCGCCTTTCCATCGCCACTTCCATCCGCCTTCCGTTTTAGCCGAACAAATCCAAAGCAGTCCGACGACCGACACAAGATCCACGATAAGGGAAATAATAAAAACGGGCACGCTTTTGGCCCACATCATGATCATATTGCTCAGAAGGATCGTGCCGATAGACACAAGAATGGTCACACGTCCTTCCCATGTTATTGCGCGCCCTGCTCCATAACCATATTGCTTCGCCGCAAACCAAGGTCTTTCCATGAGTGGTGCCCCCTAAAAGAATATCCCGTGAAAAATTGGGGGTTCGCAGCAGCACACGTCAAGGCGAATGGCCTGTGTCACACAAATTTCGCAAGACCGCAGGAAATACTCGCAAACAATAGCGACAGAAGAAACCGGCCGATGCGGACTTTGAAGTCCGATATGCAGGTTTAAACCCATGGTGCTCAAAAAAACTTAATAACGCGTCGCTGAATGTCCCCCTCAGCGACTAACCAGGCACCTGGATTTTATCGTCATGATGAAATGTACAATTGAACGCTTCAATGTGCGTCTTTCGCACTAATCAACCTTCGACGAAGCTATACCGCCGTCAGACCTACGCACAGCGAGAACTGAGTGGGGTCCACGCTGCAAAATAATTGATTTTCTTGGAAGAAAAGACCTGGTGGAGAGAGTTGGATTCGAACCAACGTAGGCGTACGCCAGCGGATTTACAGTCCGCCCCCTTTAGCCACTCGGGCACCTCTCCGGGTCGGCGGTTGGAATATGGCGGATGAACGGCTATGTCAATCGCCTATCGTCGATTATATGATTTTTTCATGTCCAGACGACCAAACTCCCGATCCGCCGCCCCGTCCCACTCTGGGGACAGAGGCCCTCAACGTTCCGGCAATGCCGAGCGCTCCTCCCGTTCAGGCAAACCTGCCTCCGGATACTGGATCTATGGCCACCATGCCGTAGAAGCCGCACTCAATAATCCCGACCGAACCATTCTCGAGTTTCTCGCAACACGAGAAGCCGCATCATCGTTCAGTCAGTCTCTCCGCGCTCAACCCCAGATCGTTGACCGCGAACGACTGGATCGCCTGTGCGAGCGTGACGCCGTTCATCAGGGCGTCTGCCTTAGGGTCGAAGCCCTCGAACCGCCAACCATTCATGAAGCACTTGAACGGCCCGGCCCAATTCTTGTGCTGGATCAGGTTACAGATCCTCGGAACATCGGCGCCATCTTACGTTCCGCTGCCGCATTCGGCGCCTGTGCGCTGCTTGTTCAGGATCGCAATACCCCGCAGGAAAGCGGTGCCATGGCCAAGGCGGCATCAGGCGCTCTGGATCTTGTTCCCATTATCCGGGAAGTGAACCTGTCGCGCGCGCTCGCAACCCTCCAGTCGCAGGACGTCTGGGTTGTCGGACTGGACGCCGGCGGATCAAGGCTCGACGGAAGCAGCTTTGGTACACGCCGTGTTGCTCTGGTTCTTGGTGCAGAAGGTGCAGGGCTACGCAGACTGACTCGGGACACCTGTGACGAGATTTCCAGCGTTTATATGCCTGGGAACATGGAAAGCCTGAACGTGTCCAATGCAGCAGCTGTTGCTCTGTATGAACTGGCACGTCCTCAGAACTAACAGGACCATTCCGGAAATAACCTATAAAAATCAATCAGTAAGAGATCATCGACATCCTTACTGATTGATCGGGTCAAAGATAATATTTGTTACCTAATTGATAACGAATAATGTATTTTAACGAATTTAGCCACTTTCTAATCACGATCCTGTGAAAATGCCCCATTATCGTCAAATTTCATCACATTAAGGTTTGCATTAATAAATTTCTAACTGCTAGCTTGCGCATGTATCGAAAGCGACGACTATTATGTCGGCAGCTAATGTTTGCTCATGGAAATCATGAAACAAGCAGGAGAAGAAACATGGCCAGCGCTCAAGTTTATAAAACAAGTTCTGGAGTAACTTATACAGTTACAAATACTTCCTTACTTCCCTCTGTATATAACTCATACGATGTTACCATTACAGCGCCAGACGGCACAGAATTACTGAACGCAACTGATATTAACCGCGGCGTAAACATTCTTGGGCTTGTCCAGCTTCTTGCTTCAGGAGATGTCATCACCGGCTCATCAGATTCCAGCGTTCTCTTGAATCTTCTCAGTGTCGGAACATACGTCAGCGTACCGGGAGCAACGGGCGACTTCATTATTGGCGTGGGTGCCGCGACAGCAAATACTTATTACATTGGCGGCACAACATCCATATCCGGCCTGGCCAATCTCGTCACGGGATCAACCATTAACGTTGCTGGCGGTACCGCCACACTTACTGGAAGCAGCGGAAGCGCACTCGTTGGCGCTTTGAATGGCTCCACTGTCAATATTGAGTATGGCGGTACATTCAATACTGGGGCCGCACTGGCGAGTGCTCTGGAAGGATCGACCGTCTCATTTGGAACTGGCGGCGGCACGCTTATTCTAAACGGTGGTAAAACGGCTATCAGCCTGCTGGCCTCAGGATCACTGGCAGCGACAACAATCCAGAACTACGATCCATCCAAAGACACAATTGAGCTTCAGAACACCGTAGCTGCCATAACAAAGTATACAGTCTCCGGAGATTCAACGAAAACTATAACATTATATGGAAGCGATGGAACAGAAGTCGCTGAATATAGTGTTTCCTTAGCATCAGGCGTCACCCTTGCTAACGGCACATATAATTCCGTTAATTCCACCGAAAATAACCCGCTTTCTGTTACCTACAATAGCGGAAATACTTATGTCGGTGTTTGCTTCCTTGCAGATTCCATGATTGCAACACCATCTGGTGACAGGGCCGTCCAAGATATTGACGTTGGCGACGTCGTGTTGGCCTATAACGGTCAATCACAAAAAAACGTTAAAGTTATCTGGGCAGGTCACACTCACGTTAATACGAAAGCCGATCTTCCAGACGATCAAGCAGGATATCCTGTCCGTATTCTGAAAGATGCCATTGCAGAAGGTGTTCCCTACAAGGATCTTCTCATAACGCCAGAGCACTGCCTGTTCTTTAACGGTAGCTTTGTACCTGCCCGCATGCTGGTTAACGGACGATCCATTTTCTACGACCGCAGCATCACCAGCTACACCTATTTCCACATAGAGACTGAAGACCACTCAGTCATCATGGCTGATGGCATGTTAACTGAGAGTTATCTGGATACCGGAAATCGCCGTCATTTCCGCCAGAATGGAAACGTGACTGTTATTTCAGGCCGAACGAAATCGGATCAACCCAAAGACTGGGTTAACGATGCAGCAGCCTCCCTGACGGTGGCACGCGGTTTCGTGCAGCCGCTCTTTGAGAGAATTCTACAGCGCGCGAAACAGCTCCGCATTCCAGGTCAAACACCACCTGTTGCCATGACGATGAATTCAGATTTTCATCTCGTTTCGGACACCGGCCTGCTTATTCATCAAACCCGCATCACGGGTGGGCGTGTTCTATTCATGATCCCTTCTGCCGTAACATCGGTACGACTGGTGTCACGCTCCAGCCGCCCTTGCGATACAGTCGGTCCATTCGTTGACGATCGGCGACAGCTCGGCGTTTGCGTTGGTGATGTCACCTTCTATGACTCCGGCAAATCAATCTGCCTCTCTGCCAAGAAGTCCGAAAGTGATCTTGCAGGTTGGTATCCTGTCGAAGAGGGCAACATTCGCTGGACGAATGGTAATGCTGTTCTTCCATTGGGAGAACGCTCAGCCAATAGCCTTGGGATGCTGGCTATCGAAGTTCTGGCGGGAGGACCGTATCTGCTGGAAGATCAAGACCAGCAGCGCGCTGAATCGCTCTTCGCCTAAGACATCATCCATTTCCGCCAAGATAGCCGGGACGACACGTCGTCCCGGCTTTTTCAGGATTACTCAGCGAACGAGTAATCCGTATATCCATGCTCCCCGCGGCTATACCACGTCGCCATATCATCGGCCTGAAGCGGCAGACCTTGTGCAAAGCGTGTCGGCAGGTCCGGGTTTGAAATAAATTTGCGTCCAAAGGCAATGGCATCGGCCCGCCCCTCACGGACAGCATCCTGAGCGCTTTCAAACGTGTAATCCTGGTTCAACACCAGCGGACGTCGGAACACTTTCCGAATTTGCGGAGAAACCGGCGGCTGATCTGTCTTGCCAAATGTTCCGTTCGGCCCAGGTTCACGCAGTTCAAGCCACGCCACACCCAGACGCTCCAGTTCGGCAGCCGCTGGCACGAAGACGGTTTCCGGTGCGGAATCAAGGCATCCCTGCGTGTCTCCGTTCGGAGAAAGCCTGACCCCAGTTCTCTCTCCACCAATGGTCGAGATGATCCGTTCCGTTACCTGGGAGAGAAGCCGGATTCTATTTTCAGGCGATCCGCCGTACTCATCTGTCCGATGATTGGTTCCATCTTTCAGGAATTCGTCAATCAGATAGCCATTGGCCGCGTGAAGCTGAATGCCATCAAAGCCGGCCTTGATCGCATTTTGAGATGCGCGCTCATATTCCGCCAGAATACGGGGAATTTCGTCCAGTCTCAGCGCGCGCGCCTCTTCATAGGGCTGCTTGCCATCATAGGTGTGAGACTGACCTGGCGCCGTGGTGGGCGAAGGTGCGACCGGCTGCAGGCCCGTGACGGATGAATGTACCATCCGGCCCATATGCCAGAGCTGGCAGACAATCCGCCCACCCCTGTCATGGACAGCCTTCGTGATAGGCTTCCACGCCTCAACCTGCTCATCTGACCAGATGCCCGGCGCGTAGGGCCAGCCCAGACCTTCGCGGGAGATGCCTGTTGCCTCTGTGATGATGAGGCCGGCCTCCGCTCTCTGCGCGTAATACTTTGCCATGATCGCTGTCGGAACAGCGTCCCGGCCCGCACGCGCTCTCGTGAGGGGAGACATGAAAATGCGGTTTTTTGCCGAAAATCCACCAAGTTCAATGGGATCAAAAAGATCGGGCATGAAAGGGTACTCCCTGATCGAAACTTCTATAGTTCGATAACGATCGAACTATAGAAGTGTTGCGTCAATTCTTCAAGGAAGGGATAAGACGCCGTATGCCGTGCCATGACTCGCCCGATCTGAAAAAGCTCGATCTGATTACGGTCCTCAGGGCTCTGGCTGATCCCGTGCGTCTGGACATTGTCCAGCGTCTATATGTTCTGGGCGAGGCGAATTGTGCCGCCCTGATCGGGGCACGCCCGAAGTCCAGCATGTCCCATCATTTTCAGGTTTTGCGAGAAAGCGGGGTTCTGCACACCCGAATTGAAGGCGTGCAGCACCATAACTCCCTCCGCCTTCAGGAACTTGAAGAACGCTTTCCCGGGCTGATGCAATCAATCCTCGGTGGGGCAGACGCCACTCAGTTTCGGCGCCAGACTTCTTCCTGAACAAACACCGCGAACGTCAGCCACACGAAAAACGGGATCTGAAGCTTAGCGGCGGACGGATCAGCTTTTTTTGCCGTCCAGATCGACGCGCCTGATGTCACGACCAGACCAATGCAGATCGCCAATCCTGCATCCAGACGCCGCTTCCGGAAAACTGCGAACGGAAAGCCAGCTACGCCAGCAACACAGATAGCCCAGAGCCAAAGTGCTGCGGTCCGTGCGCAGGAACGTTCAGCTCGCAGAAGACGATACCCAGACCATGCCAGCAAGCCGTCCAGAAGGGTCCAGACCACGGCATACACAGGGGCTGGCGGCGAGAAATCCGGCTTGTTCAGATGGTGATACCAGCGCCGGGTTGAGCCATCTTCGGCCGGGCTGATCTCCCGGCCGAGATATTGCGCTCCGAAAACCGTTCCAGCAGCCAGAGCGGCGTCAATAATGCGTCCCATGATGTCTGTCCTGATATGATCTTCTCAGTAACAACGCATCAGGAACTGGAATGTTCAGCCGAAAGACCTTACGGGGCGCTGGGAGGCACTCCAAAATCGAGTTCTGCCATAACGCGACCTGCCTCAGGGCTCCACAAGAGAACGCGTTCAGCGCCCGGGCGCCCTAATGTTACAGCCATCATGCCGTCCGGCCGTGCGGTGACAGCCGTAATATGTTCCCCCTCTCCCAAGGGCAACGCAAGGCGCGTCGAAGACCCGGATGACGGCGCGGAAACACTGACATCATGATGCGGGTGCATGACGCGATGGGCGATCACACCAATCATGACCGCCACGCCGGCGACGATCATAACCCCCATAATAATGACGGCGCCGAGCAACGCTTTCGGTGTACCTGACTCGCTGCCCGCTTGATCCTCGGCTAAACCCTGATTCATGTCAGATCCTGAAACCCCGTTCCGTCTTGTTGTTGATGCCAGCTTGGCCGGCCAACGCGTTGATCGCGCCCTTGCTGACGCCATCGGCACGATTTCCCGCTCTCGGGTCAAGACCCTGATCGAAGAGGGTCATCTGACCCGCAACGGCCAGATCGTCAATGAGCCCGCCGATACACTCCGCGACGGGATGGAGCTTGTGCTTTCGTTCCCGACCCCACTTCCGGCTCGTCCCCTAGCGGAAAATCTGCCCCTGACGATCTTATATGAAGACCGGGACCTGATCGTTCTGGACAAGCAGGCCGGGCTCGTGACGCATCCTGCGCCCGGCAACGAAACCGGCACTCTGGTCAATGCCCTTCTCGGACACTGCGGCGAAGGGTTTGAAGGCATTGGCGGTGAGAAACGCCCCGGAATCGTACACCGGCTCGATAAGGACACATCAGGCCTGATGGTGGTGGCCAAGAATGCCATGGCTCATAACGCCCTGTCTGAAGCGTTCGCTGCGCGCGACATAGATCGTGCCTACATGGCCCTTGCCTGGGGTCTCCTACCCTCTTCCGGCGAATTTGACGGCGCCATTGGGCGGGACAAGAAAGACCGCAAGCGCATGGCGGTCGTTCAGTCAGGCGGAAAAACCGCTCTCACGCGCTTCAAGCTTCTGGAGCCAATCCATGCAAGCGTCTCTTTGATCGAATGCAAACTGGCCACTGGGCGAACCCACCAGATTCGTGTTCATCTCTCACAGGCAGGACACCCTCTGCTCGGAGACCCCGTGTATCTGCGTCGTATTCCGGCCGCAGCCCGCGGTTTACCTCAGGATGCGAAAGAAGCGGCTCTCGATTTCCCACGCCAGGCTCTCCACGCCGCCCGACTCGGCTTCATTCATCCCCGGACAAAAAAGCCACTTTCTTTCGAAACTGCGCCTCCTGAAGACTTCCAGACCTTGAAAATGCGCCTGACAGGCTCAACCTCTGAAAGTTCTTGACCTTTTCGGTTCCACCTGTCATAAACACGCTTATCCGACGAGCTGACGCGCCGCCGGAACGGATCGTACCACCGTGCACTGCCCAATCTGGGGGTAAGCGGCTGGGGACGTGATAGTCCTTCCCAATGCGTCACCTGGGTGTGAGGAACTTTGCCTCTGCCAGTTCGTATGAGTCTACTCCTCATCGAGCCAGGCACACCCCCGGGCGAAAGGAATCGAAGACCATGGCATCTCCAGCTGTCATCTCCGTGGGTCCTGAAAACAACCTGACCCGTTATCTCCAGGAAATCCGCAAATTCCCCCTTCTGACGCCGCAGGAAGAGCTCGATCTCTCCCGTGCCTGGCGCAAGAATGAAGACACCAGTGCGGCACACCGTCTGGTGACGTCTCACCTTCGTCTCGTGGCTAAGATTGCCATGGGCTATCGCGGCTATGGCCTCCCGGTGAATGAACTCATCAGTGAGGGCAACATCGGTATGATGCAGGCTGTCCGCCGCTTCGACCCGGAGCGCGGCTTCCGCCTTGCAACCTATGCCATGTGGTGGATCCGTGCCGCCATGCAGGAGTATATCCTGCACAGCTGGTCACTGGTTAAAATCGGTACGACAGCTTCGCAGAAAAAGCTGTTCTTCAATCTCCGTCGCCTGAAAGGGCAAATGCAGGCGATTGATGATGGTGATCTGAAGCCCGAGCAGGTGAATTCCATTGCCACCACGCTCGGCGTTCCGGAACAGGACGTGGTGTCCATGAACCAGCGTCTCGCCGCCCCGGACCATAGCCTGAATGCGCCCCTACGCATTGATGGCGAAGGCGAGTGGCAGGACTGGCTGGTGGACGACAACGAAAACCAGGAGCAGACCTACGCGGCGTCCGAAGAGTTCAGCGGTCGTAAAGCTCTTCTCGATCAGGCCATGATGACCCTGAATGAGCGCGAACGTCACATTCTGGCCGAGCGTCGCCTCAAGGAAGAGCCATCTACGCTGGAAGATCTTTCTCACCACTACAACGTGTCACGTGAGCGGATCCGTCAGATTGAAGCACGCGCCATGGAGAAGCTTCAGAAGGCCATGTCGGCCGAAGTTGAGCTTCGTCGTCGGGAGAATGGCCTTCAGGCCTGAACAGACAAAATACTGTTCAGAAAAGCTGCCAGATATGTCTCTGGCAGCTTTTTTTGTTTCCATCGGCTCTCTGTGAGATTAATCAAAAATAGAAATTACAATAAAATACACAATTAACCTGTAATGGAATGAAGTCTCATAAAAATATAACCAGAAAATTTTCCTGTGATCAAAAATCGAAACGAATTTTTATTAAATGTAAGTTTATTGATTTTTATCATACTCTGCAGAACGCAGACATTCGGAAATCCTCTCATCTATTCCGACGAGGAATTTTATCTCTTCGGTGGCGGTAGAATTCTTCATGGAGATCTTCCCTACCTTCAGTTTTGGGATAGAAAACCGGTTGGAATATTTCTGCTTTACGCATTCTTTCACCTTTTCGGCCCTTACAGAATTTTCGCCTATCAGTTCGGCGCGGTGACTGCCGTCTGGGGTACGGCCTGGCTTCTGTTTCGCATGGGGAAAACCATTGCTTCCACGACAGCTGCTTTCCTTTCAGCCTTGCTCTATCCAGCCCTCCTCAATCTCTCACGGGGAGAAGGAGGGCAGACCCCGATTTTCTATAATTTCCTCGTAACAGCCGCCATCGCTCTTGTTTTGCGTGATCTTCTGCAGCCCAATGGAAAAATTCGAAGAAAAACAGCTCTTTTCTCCATATTTCTGTTCGGCCTCGCCATGCAGATAAAATACACTGTCATCTTTGAAGGGGCGTTCGTTGGAATTTACTATGTCGTCAGGCAGTATCTAACTTCCCGATCCGTCTCCGATTCCTTGAAAGACACTGGTCTTCTGGCCCTTATCGGCCTTCTTCCTACATTTCTTGCTTTTTTCTTCTATGTCATGATCGGGCATCCAGGAGCGTGGATTTTCGCCAATCTGGATTCCATTTTCCTGCGTGGTCATTTTCCAGACGGAGAAGCGCACTACCTAGAAATTCGAATGCTGAAATCGGCCCTTCCTCTCCTGCCGGGGCTGATGGCAACAATAATGATTGCTCGTGCGAAATCATGGCCTGCCCATTATGTCTTTCTCATACTCTGGGCCTGTGCCGCCTGCTTAGGGATCATCGCTTTTGGGGGATGGTACCCTCATTACATTTTGCCACTTTATGTCCCGCTAGCTCTGGCCTGCGTATCACTCTGGACCTGGAAAGCCGGTCGCGTATGGCTCGTTGGTCTTCTTTGTATCGTCTCAATTGTCGGGCAGCTTAGTCTGCACAGACACCGCTTAAACGACGGCGATCAGCGAAATTTTCAGGCCATGCTAGATATCTTCCAACAAAAACCGGGTTGCGTTTTTGTTTATCAGGGGCCACCTGCCCTGTATGACATACCTTATTGGTGCTCTTTGACTAACCATCCTTTCCCTGGCCATTTCAATACAGAAGTTGAAGCCCATGCGACCGGGATGAATGTTCTTCAGGAACTCGATAGAGTTCTTGCCCAAAAACCTGAATATATCGTCACGGAAGATGCTTCTCCCTTACGGGAAAATATTGCGGCACGACGTGAGGTCTTTAAGACTATCAAAGCAGACTACACGCCAGTATATCGCTTCACGAGCGTGAAGGACTCACTTTACATCTACCGACACAAGTAACTTGTTACTGGGAGAGAGGCACGGCCAAAGCTAGCCCGCCCGCCATTGCGCCGCCGCCTTTACGATGCTGATCAGGATGATTTTCCGCAGCGGCGTCGTTGATTTCGCCCACTTTATTGGAGAAAAAATCAGGCTTCACATAGGCGTCGGGCCGCCCTGAATCCTGAGGGCCTTCAATATTCTCATCGGGGACTGGAGCCGCCCCGAAGCCCGAGGTCATTTGCTGAGCCACGACTTCTGCCCGATGATGGTCCAGACCACGCATCAGGGCCGCCCCTTGCCGCGGGTCAGCCGATACTTCCTGGGACAGCGAGGCGTTAAAAGGATGCGTAAACGCTAAGAATGGCTTTTTTGCCGCCGGAACTGGCTGCACAGGCTCTGCAGCCAATGCACTACATGTCCCTACTGCCAGAACGAGCAGTGGAAAAGACTTCATCAGCATAGGCAGAAGGCGCATCAGGCGGATTCCAGCACGACAGGGAGCTGAAAGCAGTGTGGTGGGTCAAAGCCTCAAATTACAATTGAAAAAGTTAGAAAGTTTCGTGACGTCACAAAACGTGATCCGCGCAGGTGTCTGAAACGAGTATTTTGTAAAGCTCACTTGACATTTAAGCCCGAAAAGTAAAGCTTGCTTTACAGTAGGAGGGTTCAAACATGTTGTATGGTCGTCAATATCTCATCGAACTCGGTAGCGCGCTCGCGCTGTATCTTGTGCTGCTGGTTGGAGCCAATTATCTGCAACTGGCGCTCCATCCGGCACCTTTAACAAGAATAATACTGGCACTCACACCCATGGTGGGAGCTGTGACAGCAGCATGGGTCATCATGCGTGCAATCTGGCGAATGGATGAATTACAACGTCGGATTCAGCTGGATGCCATTGCAATATCATTTTTGGGAACCGCTCTACTGACCTTTGGCTGGGGCTTTGCCGAAAGTGCCGGATTACCAAAACTCAGGGCCTTTGCAGTCTGGCCGATCATGGGAACCCTCTGGTGGATCGGTGGTCTTGTCGCTCAAAGGCGCTATCGATGAACAACTGCCTCAAGGAACTTCGGGCAGAACGAAGCTGGAGCCAGGCCGATCTGGCAGCAGAGCTGGCGGTTTCAAGACAAACAGTCAATGCCATTGAAAAGGGGCGTTACGACCCAAGCCTGCCATTGGCGTTCACAATTTCACAGCTTTTCGGCCGCAGTATTGAGGAAATTTTCTTCCCGTAAACCGACCATAAAAAAAGCGGGGAGATTGCCCTCCCCGCTTTTTCAGAACTCAGTCCAGACCAAGCTGGTGTCCGGTTGTGCGCAGCACCTCGATGCCTGGAAGGATTTTTCCTTCCAGCCATTCCAGGAACGCACCACCCGCCGTGGAAACGTAGCTCATTTGGCCAGCAACCCCAGCGTGACGCAGCGCGGAAACGGTGTCTCCACCGCCAGCCACAGTGCGAAGCTTGCCTTCCTGCGTCAGGCGAGCAGCTTCCTGTGCAACCTCAACCGTTGCACGATCAAACGGCTCGATCTCAAACGCCCCGAGTGGGCCGTTCCAGACCAGCGTTTTCAACGTAGCCAGACGTTCGTTGATCAGCGCAACAGTGCGCGGACCAGCGTCAAGGATCATGGCGTCGGCAGGCACTTCGCCAATCAGGCAGGTTTCGGTTTCTGCACCGGCCTTGAACTCGCGCGCTACAACGGCATCCACTGGCAGAATGATTTCACAGCCCTTTTCCTGCGCCAGATGCGCAATCTTGCGAGCTGTTTCGTGCATGTCCGCTTCCTGAAGGGACTTGCCGACATTCATACCTTCTGCCGCTAGGAACGTGTTGGCCATGGCACCAGTGATGAACAGTGTGTCCACCTTAGCGATGACATTGCCAATCAGATCCAGCTTCGTGGAGATCTTGGAGCCACCGATGATGGCACCAACCGGACGCTCCGGATTCTCCAGCGCAGCCGACAGAGCCGATAGCTCAGCCTGCATCAACCGCCCGGCGAAAGACGGAAGATCGTGCGCCACACCTTCGGTAGACGCATGGGCGCGATGCGCTGCCGAGAAGGCATCATTGACGAAAATATCGCCATTCTGCGCAATCGCTTTGGCGAATTCCGGATCGTTGGCTTCTTCACCCGCATGGAAGCGCGTGTTTTCCAGAACCAGCACTTCCCCATCATTGAGAGCCGCAACAGCAGCTTCAACAGTCGGGCCTACGCATTCCGGAACGAAACCAACAGGCTTGCCCAGAACTTCCCCAAGCTTTTCAGCAATCGGACGCAGGGACATGCCAGGAACGACCTTACCCTTCGGGCGGTCGAAATGGCTGAGGACCACAACGCGCGCGCCCTTACCGGCAAGCTCATTGATGGTCGGGGCAACGCGCTCGATGCGCGTGGCGTCAGTGATGACGCCGTCATGCATCGGCACGTTCAGATCAGCCCGGACGAGCACGCGCTTGCCGCGTGCCTCCAGGGTGTCGAGCGTGCGGAAAACCATGGGTCAGAGGCTCCCGAAAGCAGCAGCCGTGTCGGCCATGCGGTTGGAGAAACCCCACTCATTGTCATACCAGGCACAGATGCGAACGAGCTGGCCGCCATCGACCAGCGCCGTCTGTGTTGCATCAAACGTGGAAGACGCAGGGGAGTGGTTGAAATCCGTGCTGACCAGCGGCGCCGTGTTGTACTCCAGAACGCCCTTGAGTTTGCCTTCGGACGCAACGCGGATTGCTTCGTTCACGGCTTCAGCGGAAGCAGGAACGGTCTTCGGCACGAAGTCGAGCGAGACAAGCGAGACGTTCGGCGTCGGAACGCGGATCGCCGTGCCGTCCAGCTTGCCCTTCAGGTGCGGCAGAACCAGGCCAACAGCCTTGGCAGCACCCGTGGACGTCGGGATCATGTTCAGAGCCGCAGCGCGGGCACGACGGGGATCCTTGTGCAGGGTGTCCACCGTGCGCTGGTCACCGGTGTAGGAGTGAATCGTGACCATGTAGCCGCGCTCGATGCCGAACGCTTCGTCCAGAACGTAAGCGACAGGAGCAAGGCAGTTCGTGGTGCAGGATGCGTTGGAAATGACCTTCATGTCCGGCGTCAGAACGTCGTCGTTCACACCGAAAACAATGGTGGCATCCACATCCGTTGCAGGAGCGGAGACGATGACGCGCTTTGCGCCAGCTTCCAGCAGGGCAGCGGCCTTTTCACGCGTGGTGAAGAGACCCGTACATTCCATGGCGACATCGATGCCTTCGAATGGAACCTTGGACGGATCACGCTCGGCAGAAACGGTAATCGGACCGTAGGTACGGCCGTTTGCTTCAATGATGAGCGTATTGCCTTCAGCGCGGACCTTGCCCGGCAGGCGGCCATGAACGCTGTCATAGGCCAGAAGGTGTGCGTTTGCTTCGACCGAACCAAGATCGTTGATGGCTACGACCTCAACGTCCGTACGACCGCTCTCAATGATGCCGCGCAGAACGAGACGTCCGATACGTCCGAAACCGTTGATTGCGATTTTTACCGCCATGCCTGCCTACTCCGCTATTCTGACGAAAGGGCTTCTTCCATAGCACCGCCACAGCGAAGCAACAGGGGGTTGGCATAGTTTTTCATGAACTTGATGCGCTTAATCTTGCCGAAACCCTCCGTTCCTGCGACGGTCCCGCGCAATATGGCTGCATTTGTCCGACATTTTCGTTCGCCCCGAGGCATCATGGCTCCACGCGCCCTCTCTCTGGCAGGCTGCATCCTGCTGGCTACGCCCCTGCTCGCGGGCTGCAAACTGGTTGATCAACGCACGTTCAACCCGCAGGCCGGCAAACCGCCTCAGCCGTATATCCCGCCACCGCCACCGGCCCCGAAAGCGAAACCGCCATTCCTGCAAATCGAAGGCGGGACTCCGGAATCCGAATACGGACCTGTCGTGGATCAGGCTGTTAAGTCAGCGTTGGCCCGCAAGGAAAATGTCCTCTTTATCGTCAGGCTTCTGGTCCCGCTTCAGTCTGATCCGGCCGCCCAAACCAAAGCCATGACAGAGGCTACACAAACGGATCTGGAGCCTGTTGCTCACAGGATCAGCGCGGCCGGTGCCCAGCCTATCCAGATCGAGATGCATGCTCTCACTGATCCATCGGTCCAGCGTCCGCTGATCCGTGTGGATGTTCGCTAAAACCAGACACCACGGAAACATCACTTTATGCCAAGTGCAGCCTGTGCCGTCCTGACCCATAATGCCACTCCTCTTCTAAAGGAGTGGCTGCTGTGGCATCTGGCACTCGGTTTTGAGCGTATTCTCGTTCTCGATGCAGGGTCTACAGACGAGACGCAGGCTGTTGCACTCGCAGCAGAGCATATTGGCCCGGTTGAACTTCATGAGTTCGTCAGCGGCGATGAGCTCTCTCCTGAAGAGCTCCGCAAGACTTTAACGGCCGAAGCGGCTCGTCTGGTGGGGCAGGAACAGAATTGGCTCCTGGTTCTGGACGTTGATGAATTTCTAGATCCGGAGACAACGCTGGAGAACCTGCTGGCGACAGCGGGAGACGCTGACGCCATCGCCATCAACTGGTGCATCTACGGAAAGCCCCTCAAGCCTGTTCCGGCCCCTTCTGTCATTCAGGCATCACCCTATCGGAGTGCCGTCACTTTCCCTGACAACCGGATGGCCCGTCTGCTTGTCCGGACGAAAAAACTCCCAACTTCGATAGACGTCCTGTCTTTGGACCTATCCCCTGAACGCATCGTCCATCCGGATGGCACGCCAGTCGATCGGATCGGCCCTGGTGTCGCCGTCTCATGGAAAGGCGCGCGCATTCTTCATTATGTCTGGGCAGGAGATCCAGATATGCCTCATCATCTTGCAGATCATTATTTCTGCCGGGATGAGGAAGATCTATCCCCAAGACGACGACTGCCTGACGTCTCCATGATCCGGCACGATCTCATGGATACGCAGGCCTATCGGGGATTGGAAAATCTTCTTCAAAGCCTGACGCAAGAACCTGCCCTGGCACTCCCTGAACTGCCGGATGCAGGAAGCTCCATGCCGGACCATCGTCAGCATGAGCAGTTTTCCTTCCATCGTATCCGGCCCTCCGCCGAAGAGCGGCTGCTTTTAACGCCTCAGAGTGCTCCTCTGCCAACGCGCACACGGGCCTGTTTCATTCAGGATGTAACAGGCGATTTTCTGGTCGTAGGGACAGATGGATCTCCCCGCTTTTCCAGCGATCCGAATATAAAAACGACAGACAAACTGGTCGGCATTTATCAGGATAGCCATCCTGAAATTGTGATGCTCTCGTCTCTCAATGGACATCCTGTTCAACTGGCGAACCAGTCTCTTCTGCGGCCTGTTCTAACAATACGCTGGATTGAGGCCGAAACATTCATTTTTGAGGATGATAGCGGGTTTGGTGACACCCTGTTCCAGTTCGTACCGACCGAGGAGGCAATTTCTCTGGATCTGCCGGCCCTTCCAGCCCCCGACACAACGGCAGGTCTGTCTTTCAAAGGGTTCTGCGCGTGGTTTATTCGCCACCCTCACTGCGCATTGAGAGATGTAGCGCGCGTGATAGTTCTGCTTTCTGAAATGGGACGGAAAGATCTGGGAAACGCTGTACCAGAATTGCAAACGTTCCTCTGACTTTCAGAGAATACGTGACAGTATCAGGCCCGCCAGCGTTCCGACGACCAACAAGATCAGGCCATTCCGCAGACGGGCGCCAAATGGTGCTCCCGCCGGGAGCGCTGCCATAGACGTTGCGCTCTCCCGCAGCGCGACAATTTCTTCCTGTTGCGCACGCTCTTCCTCCTGCCGCTGCCAGACACGGCCGCTCATTCTGCGAATGTAATGGCCCGCATCAGCGGGCGTCGTTGCGGAATGATCCACCAGCCGCTCCGCCAACGTTCGATTGGCGGTATGCCCAACACCCAGAACACGATGTGCTACACAGTTGGAGAGCGCCTCCAGCACCAGCGGATGCTCAAACACTGTAAAGTCGGAAATATCTCCGCCGCCACGGATCAGAACGATAATATCTTCCCGGCACGTGCCTATGGCGTCCGCAATACGGTGCGGATCGGTCATGGCTACGGGAAGTGCGCGGATACGCTCTGAACGCCAGCCGCCCCCCAGCGCCTGAAGGAAGTCTTCCGAGACTAGTGCGCTGGAGGACGCAGAATGAATGAGAAGCAGTCGGGCGTCCCGGCGGTCAGGGTAAGGCTGAAACTGCCAGCTCAATCCTCTCAGAACATCCAGCAGAGATCGTTCTGCCCGGTCCACTTTCTGACGGCCGGGATCATGTGGTTCAACGGTAAGCACTTCAAACCGGAGGGCAACCTGTCCCCGCAGATGACGGGCTCGCAGACACCCTGTCACACGGACATGATCTCCAGCACGCACATCTGCTGCCGCCAGAACGAGCTTGGTCGCTTCCAGCGAAATGGATGTCCCTAGCTGCGGATCGACCAAGGGCAGCTGATAATATTTCTTGTATGCGTTAGGCGCGACGTCACCCAGTTGCCCCTCAACCGCAAGCGGGAAACCCCACTCTTCGAAGTGGGCACAAATCTCATCCAGCCGGGCCGTGAACAGATCCTGAACCTGAAGCGGTGACAGGACTGGCATGGCAGCCATATCACTGGCTGAAGAATCAGTTCGGGTGCGTCTCGGAAAAGCGTCCATGCCGCACCATATGGAGTAAGAACAGATGTTCTCACAGAGGGTGCAGCAGCCCTCACAACATTTTTTTATGTATTTTCAGAAGGTTGGTCCGTCTTGACCGGTTCTGCTTCTCAGGATCTTCTCCTCCGACTTCAAAAATCCAGTTTTCGGGCACGGTTTCATCTGGATGAACAGGCACGCCTCTACCTGGAAAGTCGCGGCCTGAATGCTGTCATGGAACATGGTGCTGCTTTCATCCGGGATCGTCTGGCACCTGCATGGCCGGCACAGGACGGAAAGCAGACGCCGATGCGAGGGCATCCGGTTTTCATCGCACAGCATGCAACGGGCTCATGCTGCCGGGGATGTCTCGCGAAATGGCATGGTATTGCCGCAGGAAAGCCTCTAACCAGCGAAGATCAAGAGGCAATTCTTGCCGTCTTACGAGCCTGGATTCTGAAGGACATGGGGGCAGATGTTCCCAGTACGCCAGCTCAGGGCGTGTTGTTCTGAATTTTCTTACCCCGTGGCAGAAACCGCTCCGCCAGCAGAATAACAACAATCGCAAAAGCACCCATTTCGATTTGCGAACGGGTTTCCGCCTGAATCATCATGGCAATGATCGCAAGGGCAATCAGCGCAAGCGCTACGTAGGCTCCAACGGCCTTCTGGGGCATAAGCTTTAACCGTCCCAGAACAAGCAGGGCATTATTAAAAAGCATAAATCCGCCGGTCAGGCTGACAAGAACAGCAAAAATGACGCCCGGCGACAGAACAGCCGTTACCGCAACCAGAATGGCACTTCCAACACTGGCGAGAAGCGCGCGCCGGGGAAGCTGCGTTTTAGGCTCAACCGCCAGAAAGACCGCGGGAGCATCTCCCTGTTCAGCCAGTTCGAACAGGATGCGCGAGGTGACGTAAATCCCGGAATTCAGGCTGGAAAGGGCCGCTACGAGGATGACAATGCCCATTGCCAACCCGGCGAAAGGCACATGGAACCGGTTCAGAACCAACAAAAATGGTGACTGGCCGGGTACAATGTCACTCCAGGGCACCAGGCACAGAATCATCGAGATGGTCACAAGGTAGAAGCCACCAATACGAAGAGGAATGGTCCGTGTTGCACGGGCAATGTTCACTTCCGTGTTGTCGGACTCAACTGCGGCCACTGTTGCAATCTCACTGCCGCCCATTGAGAACAGCACTGTCGGAATGACAGCAAGAAGTGCCATCAATCCGTGGGGCATGACACCGCCATGCGCAAACAGATTTTCCTGCACGGGAATGGAATGTGCCCCGAATGCCCAGATACCAATTCCGATGAAAAGCACGATGGCGGCCACTTTGATGGCTGAAAACCAGTACTCGAACTCCCCATATCCTTTGACGGACAGGAGATTAATGGCGGTCATCACGCCCAGAACGAGAAGTTCCAGAACGGCGTAAGGAACCGGAATGTAGGGCGTGAGCATGGATGTTACGGCAATGGCTTCAACGCCAATGACCGTCACCCAGGTCAGCCAGTAGGTCCAGCCCGCGACGAAACCGAAGCGATCCCCAAGAGCATGGCGGATCTGTCCGAGAAATGACGCACGCCCTGGTGTCTGTGAAGCAAGGTCTCGCATCATGCCGTTCACAAGCCAGACCAGAAGTCCCGCCAGAACGTATGACACGATGACGGCCGGTCCACCCATCGACAGGGCAGCCGAGCAACCGATGAAAAACCCAGCACCAATCACCCCGCCCAAGGCAATCATGACAACATGTCTCGTCCGGAGACTTTGGGCGAGTTGATCCGTCTGGGTCATGAAGTGTCCTTGTCCGTGGTCTGTCAGACTGGAAGATCCCGGTTATCTGCCAGGGTTTCCATGGTCATGTATGAGGTGATGGCATCCAGCTCGACCTTGCTGATGATCTGCTGATAGACACGATCGAAATCGTTCATGTCGCATGCCACGACCTTGAGAAGATAATCATACTCACCGGCAATCCGGTAAAAATCAACGATGTTTGGGATCGAAACGACCACTCTACGGAACGTTTCAAACCATTCGTGTGAATGATGACGCGTCCTCATCAGCACAAAGACCGTCAATGTCAGGCCAAGCGCCTGAGCATTGAGACGGACGGTATCGTGGCTGATGATCCCACTTTCCCGCAGGGCGTTCAGGCGCCTCCAGCAGGCATTCTGGGAAAGGCCGACCTGTTCGGCCAGTTCACGCTGGGACGGCGTCCCCTGCTTCTGGAGAATGCGAAGGATGGCACGGTCCGTTTGATCGATGATTCTGCTCATAATGATGTAAATGACAACAAAAAACCGGTTTTCGTCTACAAGAAAGAGACAGTTTCCTATCCGCCATTGAGATATTTTCCTCTGACGAGATCAGGTAAGAGGACAGGGCATCATGGAAACGATCGGCAGTCTCGACAACAGTGCAACAGCGCTTGAGCAATTTGAGAAAATGCTTCGTGCAGGTGGTCGTGACGCCCTCCGCAAGGGCGTCCTTGGAGACGGCACGAAGTTCATGAGCCCCTTTGGTGTTCAGTCGCTTCTTTATGCAGACTATGTCGCTTCAGGCCGTGCGCTTGTTCAGGTTGAGACATTCGTCATGAACGAAGTTCTTCCCTACTACGCCAACAGCCACACTGAAGCGTCTTTGTGCGGGGCATACATGACGCGGATGCGTAATGCGGCGCGTGATGCGATTGCTCGCCTTTGCCATGCCCCCAAGGATCGTTTCACGACCATTTTCATGGGCAACGGCGCGACGGCAGGCCTGAACCGTCTCGTACATCTGCTGGAAATCCCTGCCCGCTGTGCTACTGGAAATCGCCCGATCATTTTCATTGGCCCGTACGAGCATCACTCCAATATCCTTCCATGGCGGGAAAGTGGCGCCGAGATCATCGAGATCCCGGAAGCCGAGAATGGTGGTCCAGATCTTGCCATTCTTGAACAGGCATTGACCGCCTGCGACGAAGGCCGCCTGAAAGTCGGCTCTTTCTCGGCAGCATCAAACGTCACCGGCATCATGACGGATGTAGATGCCGTAACGGAACTTCTGAAAAAGCACGGTGCTCTGGCGATCTGGGATTATGCGGGTGCCGCTCCGTATCTTCCCATCGACATGAAGCCTGGCACGCCTTTCGAAAAAGATGCCGTGGCGGTGTCCTGTCACAAGTTTATCGGTGGCCCGGCAGCCTCAGGCGTTCTGATCGTCCGCAATGACGTCGTGACGCGATGCGGCCCGGTTCTTCCAGGCGGCGGAACTGTGCGGTTCGTGTCCCCCTGGAACCATGACTACACCACGAGCCTTGCAGCTCTCGAAGAGAGTGGAACACCAGACGTGGTAGGAGACATCCGCGCGGCACTGGCCTTCATCGTCAAGGACGTCATTGGCCAGACTTTCATGAGCGACCGCAATGCGGAGCTTCGCGCCCGCGCTGTTGCCCGTTGGAGCAAAAACCCGAATATTCGTATTCTTGGTCACGCCACAGCTGAAGCGCTACCTATCTTCTCTTTCCAGATCCGGGATGCGAGCACAGGTGGCTTCATCCACCAGCAGCTTTTCACGCGTATGCTGTCGGACCGCTACGGCATTCAGGTGCGTGGCGGATGCGCTTGTGCAGGACCGTATGCCCATCGCCTGCTCGACATTGACGAAGCGGCCTCGGATGCAATTCGTCAGGCCATTCTGTCTGGGCAGGAAATCGAGAAGCCCGGCTGGACACGGCTGAATTTCAGCGTGCTGATGGATGATGCCAAAGTCGAACGCATTCTCGATGCTGTCGATGATCTGGCGCTCGACCCGCATTCGGTCGCAGCCGCTTACGAATGCGACATCTCGACAGCCCGGTTCCGTCCAAAAGCGGCTGCTTAACCCGGACAGGGACGCTCTCTCGCCATCCCTTCATCTTCAAGCCAAAACGGGGCATCTTCCGGACAACAGCAGGAAGATGCTCCATGAAGACTTTGACCGCCGCCGAAACGCGAAAACTGCTTCCCTTTCCCGCTCTCGTGGAAACACTTCGGAGAGCAGCTCAGGACTATCATGCTGGGCAGATTTCCTGCCCTGAACGTATGGTTGTACCAACACTTGATCGCTCCGGGACGGTCATGTCCATGGTTGCGTGTGCGCCTGATATTCTCACGACAAAACTTCTGACCCTTTATTCTGACAACTCCGCACGCAGCCTTCCTGCTATTCAGGGGCAAGTCATGGGCATGGATGCTGTCGACGGACAGTTTCTGTTCGCATTGGATGGCGTTGCTACGACAGAGCGACGGACCGCTGCCATCTCCATGCTGGGGTTGGATTGCTTTCGCCCAGACACTCTGGAAACGGCTCTTCTCATTGGTACCGGCGTGCAGGCCAAAGCTCATCTGGAAGCGCTGAATGTGCTTTATCCGGGGCTTACGGTTTATATTCGTGGCCGCTCCCGTGAGAGCGTAGCCGCACTGACAGGAAGCGACGCATACCCTGCCCTGAGACTTCGCAACGATGACGAAGCCTGCGACCCGGATGTGGTCATCACCGTGACCAGCAGCCAAAGCGTTCTGTACGACGCGCCGCCAAAGTCTACGCGGCTGATTATTGGTGTGGGGGCTTATCGACCGGAAATGATTGAAATTGGTCCAGCCATCGTCAACGGAAGTACCTGTCTTGTGGATGATCCCGTTGGTGCACCGTCAGAGGCGGGAGATATCATTCAGGCAGGGAAAGACTGGGAAGAGGTCCAACCTCTAGCCACTTACCTATCCGGAAAAGAAAAACCGGAAGGTCCGGTATTTTTCAAGAGTGTCGGCTGTGCTGCTTGGGATCTGGCAGCGTGTCGCCTTGCCCGGCAAACACTGGGCCTCTAGGAGGCGGCACCCCGTCCGAGAATACTGCTCGGACGGGATAAGCCATCTTTACCAGAGATAGACAAGCTTCATGTAATACGCATTCGTCTCAGGCACGTTTCTGCCATCGACCGAATGAGAATACCGACCGGTTAATGAGACGCGCTTGGAAATATTGACCATGGCGCCCACACCCAGTGCGACTTCACGCCCACTGGATTCACTGACCCAACTGTTGGCCGTGTTGTCCCGCATTCCGGCTGTGTTCTGCCAGTCGAATGCAAAGAACGGCTCAACAATCTTGCTCGCTTTCCAGCTGAAACGCAGGTTGGAATGAAAGACCGTCCCTGGCGAGTAGCTGTGCTCGCCTGTCTTGTGCTTCGTGGATGCTACAATTGCACCCAGATCACCATCGAAGCTGAAATGCTTCCATTCATAATCGAACATGAAGCTGGACAGGTTTGACCAGTAGCTCGGGGACAACGCATCCCGTGTGCCAACCGGCGTCTGCATGAAGGTCTGGATACCGAAGGTGCTGTGAGCATTCGGCTTGAACCAGACGGCAGGGCCCACGATTGTCGGACCAAGGCCACCGTAATCTTTGCCCTGAGCCAGAACGAAGCTTTCCGACTGAATGACTTCAAACGCAAAACCGACATGCGGCAGAGCGTCGAAGCTGCGGAAGTGCACGTACTTCGTCATACCCGCCCAGGTGTGGCTTCCCCCAGTGGGCTGACGGCGGCCACCACTGTCATAAGTGTTTCCCGCGACATTCCCATCTCCGTACTGCACAAGCACGTTGAACGGTTTGAAATCGACCGGCAGGTCGTATTCATGCGGGCCAATGATGGCCAGAGGAATATCAGCAGCATGTGCCGCAAGGGCTGGCAGGAGGGAGGAAGCGGGCAATAGAATGCTCAGGGCCCGGAGACACCCTCCGGACCAGATTTTGCGAACCATGACTTTTATTTCCGTAGAAGAAGAAACTGGAGCGCCTCCAGTAAAGAAAGCGCCCCAGCAGTAATAAGGCCAGATCAGTGCGCGGCTGCGCCCTGCTGTCCGTCAATCGTGTAAGCGATGATATAGTCACCGCTGCGGGTGCCAAGGCCCCCATGACCGCCAGCGGCGATCAAAACATACTGCTTCTCGCCGATTTGATAGGACATCGGGGTTGCCTGTCCACCAGCCGGCAGACGGTCACGCCAGATGACCTTACCGGTCGAGACATCAAAGGCACGCAGGTAATCGTCAGCTGTCGCACCCATGAAGGATACGCCACCCTTGGTGATGACACTGCCACCGATGTTGTACATGCCGGTCGGAAGCGGAAGGTTGTTGTGCGTCCGGAAAGGACCGGTGTCGCGCGTCGTACCAACCGGGTGCTGCCAGACAATCTTCTTTGTCACCAGATCGATAGCGGTGATCGTACCCCAGACTGGTCCCTTGCAGGGGATCTGAAGCGGGTTCAGCCACGGGCTGGTGTAAGCGATGTAAGGCGTACCGTAGTCAGGAGAAACACTAAGCGCATCGCCCTTGGCTTCAGGCTTGTCACCCTTGCCGTCCCATTTCGGCAGGATACCACTGGTTTCAGCGTGGTTACGCTTCTCCAGACGGATGCGGAACGGCAGGTAGCTGGCGTTGGCGATCAGCAGCTTGCGCTGCGGGTCGATGGACGCACCCTGCCAGTCAACCACGCCATAGAATGCTGGATAGACGATGGTCGTCTTGCCAACATGCGGCGGCGTGAACTGACCTTCATAAGCGGACTGACGGAACTGGATGCGGCAGATCATCTGATCCAGCAGCGTCGCGCCCCACATGTCGCTTTCCTTCAGGTCAGGCGGCGTCAGCGACGGCAGACCAACAGCGAAAGGCTGCGTCGGAGAAACATGGTCGTCTGCAGCAACGCCAGCAGTCGGAACCGGACGTTCCTCAACCGGGTAACCCGGAACAGGCTTGCCTGTGCGACGGTCCAGAACGAAGAACTCACCGCGCTTCGTGGTCTGGATCAGAGCCGGGACGGTTTCACCGTTCGGGCCTGGCAGATCAACCATCGACGGGCCAATGGCCAGATCCATGTCCCACAGATCGTGATGCACGGTCTGGAAAGTCCAGCGACGCTCACCAGTTTCGATATCGAGAGCAATCGTTGCACTGGAGGTTGCATCGTCGAACGGACGGCGTGAACCACCCCAGTTATCCGGCGGGGAGTTACCCATCGGCAGGTAAAGCAGGCCGAGGTTCTCATCTGCCGTGTAAACGCCCCATGCATTCGGGGTGTCACGCGTCAGCTCGTCGTTCGGGCCGGGCTTCCAGTTTTCCGGGTTGTGACCGGCATCCCAGGCCCACTCGATCTCACCGGAAATCGGGTTGAACGCACGGATTGCACCGGACGGTTCGAAGTTCGCCTGGTTATCAAAGATCCAGCCACCGAGAACCACACGATCCTTCACCACCAGCGGCGGAGATGTCACGAAGTGGAAACCATGCGGCACATGACCAAGATACTGGCGCAGGGAGATGAAGCCGTGCTCGCCGAAGTCTTCACAGGGCTTGCCTGTTTCAGCATCGACAGCAAGAAGACGAACGTCACCAACCGGGGAGAAAATACGCTTCTGGCAGGCCTTGGAGCCATCAGGAGCGGTATAGTCGTCCGGAGCCTTGTAATAGGAAACGCCGCGGCAGGCGAGATAGACGTTGGCAGCCAGATCTTCAGCAGCAGGCTTCGGATCGAACTTCCACTTCACCTTACCCGTTGCGGCATCAAGGGCCATGACCCAGTTATGCGGCGTGCAAAGGTAGAGCGTGTCATCAACCTTGATCGGGGTAACCTCGAGGTTGAACTCGTGGCCTTGATCCGGACCGGCCACAACACCTTCGGCAGCCTTCTGGACGTCACCCGTCTGGGTAACCCAGGCGCGCTTCAGGTTGCTGATGTTGGCAGGCGTGATCTGACCCAGCGGGCTGTAACGATCACCGCCCACCGTCCGGCCATAAGCAGGCCAGTCAGCTGCGGGCGTGTTCTTGCCGGTTTCGTCAACCTGGCCAGATGCAGCCATACGCTCGGCCGGGAGCGTGCCATTGATGGAATAGGAGGTGAAGCAGCTTGCAACGATCGCCACAATGGCGATGGCAGCAGAACCAGCCAGTTCGCGCTTGTCCGTAGCCCAGGACGCATTGGAGCGCCAAACCCACGGCAGAAGCATCCAGCAGGCAATGCCAACTAGAGTGAACAGACGAACTTCCAGCCCCCAGATGTTGAAGCCGACTTCAACAACAGACCAGATCGTGGCAACCAGCAGCAGACCTGCATAAATACGGCCTGCCTGAGACGGGTTCTTCAGGCTGACGGCAGCCGCCGCAAGCATGACGAGACCAGCCAGCGCATAGAACCAGGACCCACCGAGCACGAGCAGATAACCGCCCCCACCCAGCAGGAACAGCCCAACAAGCGCGAGCAGGATAGAGGTTACTGGAGACAGCACCCTCTGGAGAGAAGAAGACATGACACCTCGTTTTTCAAAAATATGGAAAACCACTTTTTCTGAAATATTTTGTCTCTCTTAATCGCTTAAGGAGCAGGATATGATCCGTCCCCCATATGACTGTGCGAGGGCAGAAAACTGCTGCGCAGGTCTTTCCCTGCCGGCCGGATGATTGTCTTGAAAAGCTTGTTTCTCATCCATGCATCCAACCCCTCACCAAGAGCGTTACAACAGAAAGGTGAGAGCTACCGGTGGACGAAACTTTCGTCTGAAAGATACGGGCACCAGTCAGTCACGCACTCTGACTGCCTTGTTCCTTCCACAACCCGCGCGACGCTATCCATGATCGAAGCTCTTTCACCCGATTGTGACTACATCGTCGCCACCTGTCGCAGTTCTGAGACACATCTGAAAATCGAGAGACACTCATGACCGGCATTACGCCACAAACCGGTCTGTCCGAGTCATGGATCCGGTGCTCCACCAGCTATAATCTTGACCCGGCAGAGCGGTGGGAAACACGTCTTCTGAGCCAGCCGGAGTTGCGTTTTATCAGCAACCGCACGCGCCTCCTGATCCAGCATGCCCTGCCAGAAATGGAACGCCTGCATACGATGGTGATGGCGCTCGGCTTTACCGTGATGCTGGCTGATGCAAACGGCGTTGTACTGTCACGCCAAACCAGCCGTGACGATCTGACAGGATGCCGTCGGTGGGGTTTTCAGGCTGGGGCACTCTGGGATGAAGCGAATGCGGGCACCAACAGCATCGGAACATGCCTTCAGGAAAAGAAGCCTGTCATGGTGCTTCAAAGCCAGCACTGGCGGCTATGCTTCCGGGGCCTGACCGGCATTGCGGCCCCTCTTTATAATGCTAGTGGAAAACTGGCAGGTGTTCTGAACATCTGTTCCTTTGCGGGGAACGATATCCTGCCATTTGCAGGTCTACTGATGGAGACCATGACGACCACAGCTCGTAAGATCGAAGAAAGGCTGTTCCGGGAATTTTTCCCCAACGAGACGATCATTACGCTGGGTCTGGCGACAGCGAGTTCAACACCGCTGGTTGCACTGAATACCGATGGGCATGTGCAAGGCGCCACGCATGCGAGCCGCGAACGCATGCACTGGCCTGAAGGTGAACTGGAGCATCTACCTGCTCTGATGAACTTTCTGGACTCAGAAGATGAGCTGAGTTTCCGAAAAGCCGAGGTCCACGTCATCCGCTCAGCCCTAGCCACCACGCAGGGCAATGTCAGCGCAGCAGCTCGGACGCTTGGCATCAGCCGCTCTACGCTTCATCGCAAAATCAAGATGCTAAACCTCATGCCGTAAGCATGGAGTTTAGCTCGCGAATAGTGCTTCGTACTCGGCAGGCTTGAAACCGACACACACGATCTTGCCCTCACGTTCCAGAACAGGTCGTTTGATCATGGAAGGTTGAGCAAGCATCAAGGTGATAGCTTTCTCCTGGGTCATATCTTCCTTCTGCTCTGGTGGCAGCTTGCGAAACGTCGTGCCCGCCTTGTTGAGCAATATCTCCCATCCGACCTGACCGACCCAACCGTCAAGAACCGCCCTTGAAATCGCATTCTTCTTGTAGTCATGGAATGCGTAATCAATACCGTGATCAGTCAACCAGAGCTGGGCTTTTTTCATAGAGTCACAGGCTTTGATGCCATACAATATGGTCGAATTACTCATGCTGTTTCCCTTAAGCTTGTGGTACCCGACCTAAAAATCTTTCGGCTGTCTGACAAATGACGAAATCAGGTTTCACTGCATCCAAATAATCATAATCAATTTCAGGGGACCAAAAATGATGAAATTCTTTACAGAAATGAGAAAACCACCATCCCAGACAGCATTGATCTAACCCTAATCCAAAAAATGAATTCCCGAAAGCCACAACCTTTAGGTCTAAGGGAGCCTGACTATTTCTCCAGACATTCCGTTGCCCGTTGTGAGCTCCAGGCCGTGGAAGGATATTTTCTACTAATTTTCTAAAACGAGTCTCTTCACTCATCTCTGCTTCATAAATGACTTCTCTGACGCCATGACCAAAGAAACGATAACTCAAATCGCCTCCACTTATTCTTTGTCGAGAAAACTGAGGCGTCGGAAATTTTTGACCGAAAAATTTTTTGGAAGTGGCATTAAATATAGAAAATGCTCCTAATGGCTGCAGATGGAGGGATCGAAGAACCCTTGATTGATGTGCTTGGCCCGTAATTTCTGGCTTTTGGCGATTTGATAGACG